>DASPRL010000121.1 GCA_035624475.1 Terriglobales bacterium | reverse complement strand
CGCTGGGAGCGGTGGTGGAGATCATTCACACGGCGACGCTGGTGCACGACGACATTATTGACGAAGCCCGGACCCGGCGAGGACGTCCGGCAGCCAATACGCAGTGGGGCAACTCGAAGTGCGTGCTGGCGGGCGACTGGCTGTACATGCAGGCCTTCAAGATCGCGGTGGAGGAGCGCAACTTCCGCATCCTGGACGTGCTCATCGAGCTGACCCAGAAGATGGTGGAGGGCGAGCTGCTGCAGGTGGAGAAGCTGGGACAGATCATCACCGCGGAGGAGCATTTCGACCTGATCTTCCGCAAGACCGCCTGCCTGTTCTCGGTGTGCATGCGGCTGGGAGCGATCCTGGGGCGGGCGACGGAAGAGCAGGAGAACCGCCTGGCGCAGTACGGGCGCGACCTGGGCATGGCCTTCCAGATCGTGGACGACGTGCTCGACCTCACCGCCTCCGAGCAGGTGCTGGGCAAGCCCGTGGGCAGCGACCTGCGCGAGGGCAAGGCCACGCTGGCAGTGATCCATGCGCTGGAGCGCAGCACGCCGGAAGAGCGCGAAGCCGTCGAGACGGTGCTCCGCGAGGGCGCCTTCCGCAGCGTCACCCACCCGCAGGTGCTGGAGATCCTGAACCGCTACGAATCGGTGGAGGCGGCGCTGGCGCGCGCCAGCGAGTACGCCGAGGCGGCGCGCCTGGGGCTCTACGGCTTCCCCGAGTCGGAGATCAAGCGGGCGCTGCTGCTGATCCCGGATTACGTGGTGGCCAGGGAGAAGTAGCTCAAGCCGCGCTCTTTCCGAGCGGGCGGAATCGCGCCGGGCACCTCGCCGCAGAGCTGACCCCCGGTATAATCTCGGGCTTGCTGCGACACGTCCTCATCCCGCTGCTGCTGCTGGCCGCGCTCTGCCCTGCCCTGGGACAGACGCAGCAGGACGTCAGCAACGTGCCCACCAAGACCTGGGTGATCCACCGCATCGACAACCCCCACATCAAGGTGGACGGCAAGCTGGACGAGCCGGTGTGGCAGCAGGTCCAGCCTTTCGGCGACCTGGTGCAGACCGATCCCAACCTGGGCGCCCCGGTCAGCGAGAAGACCGAGGTGCGCATCTTCTTCGACGCCAACAACATTTACTTCGGCATCAAGTGCTACGACTCCGGGGCCAAGGGGATCATCCACCGGCTGGGGCCGCACGACGGGCGCACCGGCTCCGACAGCATCGACATCATGCTCGACACCTTCCACGACCGGCGCACCGCTTTCTACTTCAGCATCAACGACCTGGGCGTCCAGTTCGACGGACTGGAAGACGAGAGCCGGGGCGGGAGCGGCTTCGGCATCATCGACCCGAGCTGGGACGGCATCTGGTACAGCGCCGGCAAGGTGGAGGACTGGGGCTGGTCGATCGAGGTGGTCATTCCCTTCAAGTCCATCCGGGTGTCGCACGCGGGCACGCAGGTGTGGGGCTTCAACATCAACCGCACCATCCCGCGCAAGAACGAGAGCGCTTCCTGGCAGCCGGTGAGCCGCTACGACGGCATCATGAAGCCCTCCAAGGCGGGGCTGCTGGTGGGGCTGGAGGACGTGCACGTGGGCCGCAACCTGGAACTGATCCCCTACGGCAGCACCACCTACCGGCGGGTGAACTGGGCGCCACAGCTCAACGGCGTTTCCGGGGCCGGAGGCCTGGACGCGCGCTACGGTCTGGCCGGCAACCTCACCGCCAGCCTCGCCCTCAACCCCGACTTCGCCGAGACCGAGGCCGACGAGTTCACCAGCCAGATCTCCCGCTTCGAGATCTTCTTCCCGGAGAAGCGCAAGTTCTTCACCGAAGGCGCCAACTACTTCCAGACCCCGATGGACCTGTTCTTCTCGCGGCGGGTGGGAGCGCGGCTCCCCGACGGCGAGCCGCAGCGCATCTACGAAGGACTGAAGCTCACCGGACAGGCGCGCGGCTGGACCATCGGGGCGCTGGAGGCGTTGACCCAGCGCACCGAGTTCACCGATCCCAACACGGGCGCGGTCGAGACCGAGCCGGGAGCGTTCTTCGGAGTGCTGCGGCTGCAGCACGGCATCCTGCAAAAGTCGGCCCTCGGGTTCATCTCCGTGAACCGGCTGCAGCAAGACCCCATCGCGCGCGACGCCGCCGGCAACGTGCTCAGCGAGAGCGAGAGCACGCAGGCGGTGGACCTCAGCATCCGGCACGGCCAGCACGTCACCTGGGCCTCGCAGTTCATGATGAACTTCAACGCCCTGAACCCCGGCTTCGACGCCCAGCACCTGGGCTGGCAGTCCACGTTCACCTACGACTCGGAACAGTACTTTTTCCAGAGCGCGGGCAAGTTCCTGGGCAACAAGGTGAACGTCAGCAGCACCGGCTTCGAGCCGGAGGTGGACCGCTGGAGCGGAGAGATGACGGCGGAGTACAAGCCCTTCATCAACCGTTACGGTATCCGCCAGATCTTCGCCACCCTGGACTACGGCGAGGGCAACGGCACCCAGGGAGAGCTGGAGAGCTCCGGGGCCAGCGGCAACCTGGAGGTGCAGTTCAAGAACTTCTGGGACTTCGCGGCCGGCTACAGCTACGACCGCACCCGTTTCTTTTTTTTCACCCCGGACTTTGGGCGGGTGTGCACGGTCAACCTGGCCTGCACCCGGCTGTACCTGGACCCCAATTGGGCGCTGCAGCTCTCCACCAACCGGACGCGGCGGTGGTACCTCCTCTTCCAGTACGCGCACGGCAAGATGACCCAGTTCAACGAGAACTTCCACGGCTTCTTCCACCAGTACACCGCCGGCCTGACGGCGTTGGTGGGCAGCCATCTGAACTGGGACGCCACCGCCATCTACATCAGCGAGTACCAGGACGGCGGCCGGCCCTTCCAGGACCGGCGCTTCCTGATCTCGCGCACCACCTACCAGTTCACCCCCAAGCTGCGGGCGCGGGTGCTGGCCCAGTACGAGAGCGACATCCACGGCCACAACCTGAGCGTGAATTCGCTGGTGGCCTACGACTTCACGGCGCGCAGCGCGCTCTTCCTCGGCTACAACCACCAGCGGCACGTGCCCCTGCAGCCCTCCGACCTGGGAAACGAGGTGTTTGTGAAGCTGTCGTACCTGTTCTCGTTCTAGGGGAGCCGTCGGCCGTCGGCCCTCGGCTGTCGGTCAAGAACAAAGCTCACCCCAAAGGGCACAAAGGGCACACGAAGGACACAGAGCGGGGTCCTGTCGTTGGTCGTTGGCTTTGGCCGTCGGCGGCTAGCGCTGCAGGCGGGAGCGCATCTGCTCGGCGGCCTCGGCGAGGGAGCGCAGTTTAACCTCGAGGGCCGGGGGCAAGGAGGGCGTGGCCAGGGCGAGCTGCGAGGAGAGCAGGATGCCGGTGACCGAGCTGTTGAGTTCGTTGCGCAGCATGGTGGCGGCGGCCTTCATGGCCAGGCGCTGCTCGCGCTCGCGGCGGTAGAGGGCGGCGCGCACGCTGCGCACCACGCGCTCGCGCCCGCTGATGGCCAGGTTCACGATCACCGGGATGGCGGTCCCGGCGCGCTGCAGCAGCAGCTCGCCGCCGGCGGGATCCAGGTCCCAGAAGGACTGGTCCACCACCACGGCCGAGAAATCGCCGGCGCGCAGGGCGGCGGTGGCGCGGCGGAAGTCGGCGGCCACGCGCACGCGCTCCCCGGTGGCGCGCTGCATGGCGGCGGCGCATTCGTTGGCGGACTTGTTGTTGGCGATGAGCAGGATCATGGCCGCCCTCCCGCCTCGCCCGGCTCCTCCCGCGCGGCGTATTCCTTCAGCTTGCGATAGAGCGTGGTTTTGCCGATGCCCAGCAGCCGGGCGGCCAGCAGCTTGTCGCCGTGCACCTGCTCGATGGTCGAGAGGATGGCCTGTTTTTCCAATTCGGCGATGGGAACCACGCGCGGGGTCCCGGGCCCGGCGAGCGGACGCACCCGCGAGTCCTGCAGGTTGGTGGGCAGGTCGGCCAGGTGGATGAGAGGGCCGGAACTCATAGCACTGGCGCGCTCCAGGCAGTTCTCCAATTCGCGCACGTTGCCCGGCCAGTCGTAGTTCATGAACACCTTGAGGGCGTCGTCGCTGAGGGTGCGCTCCACGCCGTCCACCCGCGTCAGCCGCTCCAGGAAGTGCCCCACCAGCAAGGGGATGTCCGGCTTGCGCTCGCGCAGGGGCGGAATGCGCAGAGCCAGCACGTTGAGGCGGAAGTAAAGGTCCTTGCGGAAGGAGCCCTGCTCCACCAGGGTATCGAGTTCGCGGTTGGTGGCGGCCAGGATGCGTACCTGGATGGGGACGCGGCGGGTGCTGCCCACCGGCCGGATCTCCTTCTCCTGGATGGCGCGCAGCAGCTTGGCCTGCAAGTCCACGGGGAGTTCGGCGACCTCGTCCAGGAAGACGGTGCCGCCGTTGGCGATGGCCAGCAGACCTTCCTTGGAGCGGGCGGCGCCGGTGAAGGCGCCACGCACGTAGCCGAAGAGCTCGCTCTCGATCAGGGTGGGGACCAGGGAGCCGCAGTCCACCGGGATGAAAGGGCGGTCGCGGTTGGGTCCGGAGAAGTGGATGGAGCGGGCCACCAGCTCCTTGCCGGTGCCGCTCTCTCCCAGGATGAGCACGGGGTGGGAGCTGGAGGCAGCCTTGGCGATGATGCGGTAGATCTTCTCCATCTCCGGGGAGCGGCCGATGAGGTTGCCGAAGCCCTGCTTGGAGCGCACCTTCTCGCGCAGCAGGCGGTTCTCGCCGGCCAGCTTGATATGGCGGGCGGCGCGCTCCAGCAGGGCGCGCAACTCCTCCACGTTGAAAGGCTTGGTGACGTAGTCGCAGGCGCCGTTCTTCATGGCCGTGACCGCCGACTGCACGGTGGCGAAGCCGGTGATGACGATGACCTCAGCCTGGGGACGGCGGCGGCGCACCTGCTGCAAGACCTCGAGGCCGTGAGCGCCGGGGAGCTTCAGGTCGAGCAGCACCACGTCGATGCTGCGCGCGTCCAGAAGGCGATAGGCGTGGGCGGCGTCCTCGGCGACGCAGGTCTGGAAGCCCAGCGCCTGCCCAACCTCGCGGCAACCTTCGCGGACGGCGCGGTCGTCGTCGACGATCAGCAGGTTCAGCAGATCGGTACGCAAAACCTCGGCGGTGGCGGGCATGGTCGCTACCAATCCCATTGTAGCCCTCCCTTCGGGGGAGTCCACCCCTCAAGCGCTTTTCTTGCCGGGCCGGCGCCGGCCCGCGAGCAGGCGGCGCACCTGGCGCGCCAGGCGGGCCGCGTCGAAGGGCTTGGCGAAGGTGAGCGGGCGCGCCAGCGGGCACCCCGCCACGACCTCGCCGTAGCCGGAGATGTAGAGCACGGGGGTGCCGGCGTGGCTGGAGTCCATCCGCCAGGCCAGCTCCCGCCCGTTCAGGCCGGGCAAGACTACGTCGGTGAGCACCAGGTCGATGGCGCCGGGGTGCTGCGCGGCCAGGCGCAGCGCCTGGGGGCCGTCGGCGGCTTCCAGCACGCGATAGCCGTAGGCCGCCAGGCCGGCCGCCAGGGCGCGCCGCACCACCTCCGCATCCTCCACCAGCAAGATGGTCTCAGAGCCGCCCGCGACCGCGGCCTCTTCCGCTTCCGGCTCCGCCCGGGCGGAGGACGAAGCCGGGGCCACCGGCAGCAGCAGGTAGACGGTGGTTCCCTGCCCGGGCTCGCTCTCCAGCCAGACGCTACCGCGGTTCTGCTGCACCAGGCCGTAGACGGCGGGCAGGCCCAGGCCGCTGCCCCGCCCCGGCGGCTTGGTGGTGAAGTAAGGCTCGAACAGGTGGCGGCGGGCGAGTGCGTCCACCCCCGAACCGGTGTCGGCGACCGCCAGGCGCACGCAGGGACCGGGCTCCAGGCCGGGATGCCGGAGGGCCTGCTCGGCGGCGATTTCGTGGTGCGAGGTGGCCAGGGTCAGGCAGCCGCCCGAGGGCATGGCGTCGCGGGCGTTCAGCACCAGGTTGAGGATGACCTGGCGCAACTGCGCGGGATCGACGCGCACCCGGGCGGGCCGGGAGGCGGGCTGGTGACGCAACCGGATGTGCTCCCCGATCAGGTGCTGCAGCATCTCCGCCAGGCCGGCGATCATCCGGTCCAGGTCCACCACCTGCGGCTGCGCAGGCTGGCGGCGGGAGAGCCGGGAGAGTTGCTCCACCAGCAACGCCCCCTGCTCGGCGGCCAGGCGGATCTCCTGGGCCGAGGGGCGCGCCGGATGTTCGGGGGGAAGCCGCTCCAGGAGCAGCCCGGCATGGATCTGGATGGCGGTCAGCAGGTTGTTGAACTCGTGGGCTACGCCGCCGGCCAGGCGTCCCAAGTCCGCCAGTTGAGACCGGGTGGGACCACCGGGCGGCGCGGCGCGCGCTGGGCTGGGAGCGGGCATGGCCGTGGATGCAACCTCCGCTGTTTCCAGAGCAATCCGGCTTCCGCGCGTGGGAATCCTTCCAACTGCTTCCCGGAGCGGGAGTTGCACAGAACGAGGTTGGGAAAGTTCTGGGCCAGTGTTCCCATAATGGAACGACCGGGGCTCGCAACCAGAGCCGCGGCTGGCGTAATGGGCTGGACGGTCAAGGCGTTAGACGAGATTCCTTGGTTTTCCCAATGTGGGAAGGACCGGGAATGCGGAGGCCAACCCGCAGGAAGCTCTAGCGCGGCTGCGCCATCCGTTGGCGCACGGCGGCGACCAGTTCCTGGGTGGCCGTAGCGGCGAGGCCGTGGGCCTGGGCGCCGCGCAGGATGGGACCCGCGATGGCGTCCAGCTCGGGCGTCCGGCCCGCCTCCACGTCCTTCTGCATGGAAGCGCGCATGCCGGGCGGCAGCCCGGCGATGCCGGCGATCACGGCGGCGGCATCCACCGAGGCGCCCGCGGCGGCGGCCACCGCGCAGGCCTCGCGCACGCTGGCCTCCAGCCGCGCCCGGGCGGCAGGATCGGCCACCACCAGGTCGATGGGAAGGGCGGTCGCGGTGCAGGAGAGGGCGATGGGCGCCAGGAACACGAGCTTGCTCCACAGCAGCGTGCTCTCGCTCTCCACGAACCTGCACTCGAAGCCGAAGCGGCGGAGGTGCTCGAGCGAGGCCTCCAGGCGAGGACGCCCGCTCGCCGCCACGTTCAGGCGCGCGAAGGGAGAGCGGTGGACGATCCTCCCGGGGGCGACGCGCTCGCTCTCGACGGCGATGGTGGCGGGCACGACGCGTTCATCCCCGAAGCGGCGGCGCAGGCGCGCCACGTGCTCCACACCGTTGAGCAGTGGCACCACGGAGCCGATCTGGGCTTGCCCAGGAACGCTCTCCAGGGCGGCCTCGAGCTGGGTCGCCTTCACGGCGATCCACAGAAGATCGAGCGGGCGGGTGACGGCGGCACTTACGGAGACCGGGACGGAGAAATCCCCCCAGCGGCTCTCCAGGGAGAGCACGCGCGGATAGACGTCCACCGCCTGGGGGCGGACGATGAGGGTGACCGAATCGCCGGCCCGGGCCAGCACCGCGGCGATCAGGCCGCCCACGCCGCCCGCGCCCAGAATGCCATGCTGCATGCGCGACAAGGTATCACGGGGCCGCGTGAGGGAGCGAGCCGCGGGGTCGCCAGGCCTTCCCGGACTCCGGCGCCACCCGTGGGCAGCCGCTTACTGCGGCCGGCGGTTGCCGGCGCCGGCAGGGGCAGAGGCGGTGGATTCCGCCTCTCCTCCCAGGGGTTCGGCGACGATGCCGTCGAAGGTGGTGGTGGCGAAGAGGCGCCCGCCGGCCGAGGTCAGACCGCGCAGGGGCAAGCCGGAGGCGGCCAGCCGCCAACTGCGCCCGGCGTCGTTGCTCTCGTAAAGGCCGACACTGGCGGTGGCGAGCAGGCGCTTGCCATCGTCCTGGCTGAAGATCGAGGTGACGTGGCGGGCGGGGAGGCCGTTCATCACGTGCTCCCAGGTCTCACCGTTGTCGCGGCTGACCAGGGCGCCTTCGCGGGTGGCCGCCCACAGCATCCCGCCGGCATCCAGGCTCACGCCATAGACCGCGGTGACGTAGGCGGGCAGGGCGGCGGGAAACCACTGCGTGCCCCCATCCAGGGAGACGACCACGGACTTGGGGGTGGCGGCCGCGACCATCGGCCCGCGGGCGCGCAGGGAGACGAAGTCGAGATTGCCCAGCACGGGGCCGCCGCGCCAGGTGCGCCCGGCGTCGGTGGAAACGAAGACGCCGGCGGAGGTGGCGGCCAGCCAGCGGCCGGGGGTGACCGTCAGTTGGGCCACGCGAGCGCGCAGCTCCGAGGTCTCGGTGACGCGTCGCGGGGGCGCGGGCTTGGCGCCCTTGCGGGTCCAGCGCGCCGGCACCAGCTTCTCCGTGATCAGGGTGTTGGCGGGCCGCCACTGCGGGTCGCGCCGGCCGCGCACGAAGACGCCGTGGTTGGTGCCGGCCAGCAGGGTGCCGTCTTCGGCCTGCTGCAGGCTGAAGACGTCGCTGCCGTCCAGCCCGGCGCTCATCTGCGTCCAGTGCCGCCCGGTGTCGCGGGAGACGAAGACCCCGCCGAACTCCTTGTCGTTGACCAGCCCGGCATAGAGGGTGCTGACATCCTCGCGGTCCACCAGCACCGCGCTCACCTGGCGGTGGGCGAAGCCGCGGTTGGAGGCGGCGAAGCTGAGGCTGGCGTCGTTGGAGACCATCACCCCGCTGCGGTCGGTGGCCACCAGCACATGGTCGGAGTTGCGCGGGTCCACCAGCACGTCGTTCAGGATGATGTTGGGCGGGGTCATGCGCTTCCAGGTCTTGCCCGCGTCGCCCGTCTTCCACAGGCCTTCGGTGGTGCCGGCATAGACGACCTCGGGATGGTTGGGGTCCTGCTTGAGCATGCGGGTGCGGCGGGCGGAGAAGGGCATGCCCTGGATCTTGTGGAAGAGTTCGGCGGCGCTCTCGCTCTTGTAGATGCCGGAGCAGGCGCTCAGGTAGACGACGCTGGGATCGTGCGGATCGACGATGATGGAGAAGACGTCGGAGTCGTCGATGAGGCCCTTCTTGATGCTGTGCCAGGTCTTGCCCGCGTCCTCGGTCTTCCAGGGCAGGTGCCAGGTGCCGGCATAGACGATGTCGGGGTTCCTGGGATCGATGGCCACCGACTCGATGTTCTTGATCTCGGCGTGGTGCTCGGGGGAGATGCGCTCCCAGGTATCGCCGGCGTCGCGGCTGCGGAAGACGCCGTCGAGCGCGCCCGCCACCAGGGTGCGGGGGTCGGAGGCGGCCAGGGCCAGGGCGCGCACCGACTTGCCGTGCAGGCCGGGCAGGGTCTCCCAGGTCTTGCCGCCGTCGCGGCTGCGGAAGACGTCGCCGCCCGCGTTCTCCACGCTCCAGGCGGAGACGTAGAGGGTGCTGGAGTCGGCGGGATCGATCAGGATGTGGTCGAGAACGTAGTCGAAGCGCTCGCCCAGGTGGGTGAAGCGCGACCAGGAGGCGCCGCCGTCGGTGGAGAGGAACATCTGCCCGGCGCTGGTGCCCAGGTAGATGCGGTCGGGGTTCTGAGGGTCGTAGGCGAGACTGCGGACGTCGCCGCCGTCGGGACCCAGCGGGACCCAGGGAGTGGCGGCGTAGAGGGCCGCGGGCAGCAGGAAGAGCAGCACCGCCAGCAGGAGCTTACCGCCGCGGAAGTCGGAGTTCGCCGGAAACGACATAAATCCCCTTCGAGCTCGGCCGGATGCGATCGTGTCGCCACAGAATGCCTGACACCAGGTTCCCGCGGCAAGTTACTGAAGACTCAAAAAGTATAGGCCGGTCGGGCTGGTCCCGACCGGCCAGAGTTTACTTTCTTGACTCCCCAAGGGTTACTGGGTCTTCTTCGGGGCCTTCTTCTTGCCCATGCCGTAGGCGCCGGGGGTGGCCTTCTGGGTCACCACCTCAGTGCCTTCCTGGGTGAAGCTGGCGCCCGCGGGAACGATCCAATTCTCAACCATGCGACCGCTGGCCCCATCCACACGGGTCTCCAGCCGTCCGGGATCGATCCCCTTCTCCTTGACCAGGTACTCCTTGGTGTTGGCAGCGCGCTGGGCGGCCAGGTTGCGCGCCGCCTTCGCGTTCTTGCCTTCCTTCTCGTCGTAAGAGCCCACGATCACTCCCTTGGCCTCGGCGTCGCGCTGCAGGGCCAGAGCGTAGTCGTCGAGCTTGGCCTTGCACTCGTTGTCCACGCGCGCCGGCTTGGCCTTGGGCTTGAACTCGCAGTCATTCACCTTGGAGGCCTGGGGCGGCGCCGGCGCGACCTCGACGTTCACCGTCGCCGAACCCGGCGAGGACAGGCCGCGGTTGTCGGTGCAGGTGGCGCTCACGGTCACCGGTCCTGCTCCCACTCCCGCCGTATCCAGGGTGGCGCTGCCGTCGCTGCCGCTCACGCGGCCTGCGCTGGCGGACCAGTTGCCGATACTGGTGGTGACCGCCGGCTGGTACTCCGGCCCGCTGTCCGGCGTCGAGCACGAGCAGGTGATGGTGGAGGGAGTGCCCGATTGCACCGTCGCCGGATTGGCCGAGCAGGAGATCTCGGGCGGGTGCTTGGGGCGCTCCTTGATGGCGAAGGTGGCGTCGCAATCGGCGGTAGCCTTGGAACTCTTGGGATCGCTGACGTGCACGTGGGTGGTGTAGCTGCCCGGATTCAGGCCCTTGGTGTCCACGTTGGCAGTGGCCCCGGTGCCGCTGATCGCGCCCCCGGTCGAGGTCCAGTTGTAGTTCAGGGTGTGGTTAGGATTGAAGCCGCTGGGGCTGGCGCTGGCCTGCACCGGCTCGCCCGCGTATACCTCGGTGGGCGACACCGAGCAGGAGGCGCTGGTGGGCACTGACGGCCCACCCCCGAAGCGGTAGAAGACGCCGGCGGTGATGGCCACCTGGTGCATGGCCCCGGAGCCGGAGAAGGTGCGGAAGTTGGTGAAGGGGAAGGCCGACAGGGTGGAGACGCCGACCGCGGGGTTATTGCAGTCCTGGATGTCAGGGGTCACGCCAAAAGCGGCGCAAAACCCACCCGCCCCTACCTGCACTTCCGAGCCGTTGGCGTCCAGCAGGGTGCTGATGCTGTTGGGACTGATGTAATCGCGCAGGTCCGCGCGGATGCCCCAGCGCGGCGTCACGTAGTACTTGAGCCCCGCGCCGATGATGCCCACGAAGGAACGATCGTCGACGGTGGTGTGCACCCGCACCAGGTCGATGGCATTGTAGGTCTGGCCGCCGAAGGTGTACTGGTAATCGCCCGCCAGGGTGATGAAGGGAGTGTCTCCCGTGTTCCCTAGCAGGCCCACGCCCACCGTGAAGTAGGGGATCCACTTGCCCGAGGTCAGGGCGTTGATGTTCACGGCCCCGGTCAGCATGTAGTTGTGGCCCACATCGGTGTGAACGCCGACCGTCGAGCTGGACGATTCAGCGGTGCAGCCCGGGCCGCAGATGAGTGGAGAGTTGGCCGCCAGGAAGAAGGTCTGCCAACTGTCGCTGGTGGCCTGGACATTCAACAGGGCTCCGGGGGTGTAGCCCAGCGAACCCAGGCTGTAGTCGAAGGTGCCTTCCAGGTTGACCCGCGGACTGAACTCATAGCTGAGGCGGCCGCCGAAGATGCCGCCATTGCGCCGCTTCACCACCGAGTTGGTGAGCACGGGGTCGAGGGGGGTGACGCCCGTGGTCAGGTTCGGATTACCCAGCGCGGTCACGAACTGGTTGGTGAGCAGCGCGCCATCGCCAAAGTAGAACGAAGGAACCTGACGCGTGTCCGAGAACCCGAGAAAGGTGGTAAAGGTCAGCCCCGGGTTGGGCAGGTTGGAGCTGCCGGAGGTGGGGGTGTTGGCTAACATCCCTCCGCCGTGGAACTCCACCTCCCAGCGCTTGTCCCAGTCAGGACCTTCGTCGGAAGCGCCCGCCGGCGCCGGCTTGGGCTTGGGAGTGGCAAAGGCGGGAGCGGCCGGATGGTAGGGCGGCGGCGCCTGGCTGGACGAAGACGACGTGGCGGCCGTAGCCGAGGGCGCGGCCGGGGGCGTGTCCTGGGCCAGCGCCGGCAGGCTCACCAGCGCCACCAGGACCACCATCACGCTCAAAAAAAAGAACAAGGCTCGGGGACTCAGAGAAGGCTTCATTCTGTCCTCCTGGGATGTGGCGGCCCATTCTCCAGCACGGGCCAAGGGAAGTCCAGAGGCTTTTGCTGCCGAAACCTGCGCACCACGTGACATCCAGCCTCCAGGGCTATCAGTACGGATAAAGGATGTGGAATGCGGGGCCGGGAAAGGCAGCCGGGGGGCTGAAAAGGGCCGCTCCGGCCGACCCGAGATTGTACCCTAAGCCGGCCGGAGCGCAAGGGAATTACTTAGATCTACTGGCTGACCACGCGCAACACCATCTGGGTACCACTGTCGAGGTGGACGTTCTTGCCGCTCGAGGCCACTACCGCCCCCTGGGTGGCACTGGAGGCGGCCGATTGCAGGGTCAGGCCGGGAAGCCCCACGACCCCGCTGCTGGAGGCCAGCAGATGCCCGGAGACGTCGGTGGCCGCCATAGCGCCGGAACGACCGACGTTGCCGGCAACGTTACCCGCGGCGCCCGCGGTGGCGCCCACCGTGGACCCCGCCGCATTGCCCGCCACCCCGGTGGTGGTGCCCACCGTCTGGCCCACGCCGCCCGCGACGCCACCAATGGTCGTGGTGGCGGCGGGGTCGCAGAGTGGCGGTGAAAAAGCACTATGACCGCCTGGCGGGAGACAGATGCAAGGCTGCACCCAGGGGCTTGCGGCAGCACCTAGCTCGCCTGGAAGCGGTTGATTACTAAAGTCTTACGACCATTTCCGTTTGAGCGTAGGTCCTGATTTTGAGGAGACGGGCGCATGCCAAGCATGTAAGAATTGCACAGGTACCTGGGAGGTTTCCTCCCGGGGCAGCGGCAGCGAGGGAGTCATGACACCGGAAAGAGTACTGATCGTGGAGGACGAGGAGAACGAGCGCAGCGGGCTGGCCGAGCTGGTGTCGGCGTGGGGCTATCGCGCCGAAACCGCGAAGGACGGCGTCGAAGGCCTGGAGAAGGTGGCGGGCTGGTCGCCGGGCATCGTGATCACCGATCTGAAGATGCCGCGCATGGACGGGCTGGAGCTGCTGGAACGCATCTCCGCCCAGCCGCAGGCCGTGGCGGTGATCCTGCTCACCGCGCAAGGCACCATCGACGTGGCCGTGGAGGCCATGAAGAGCGGCGCCTATGACTTCATCCAGAAGCCCATCGACCCGACCCGGCTGCGCACCATCTTGAACAATGCGGCGCGCCAGCGCGGCACGGAGCGGGAGCTGGAAGTCACGCGGCGCAAGCTGCGCGACACCGGCGTGCTGGGCTCGCTGGTGGGCTCCTCCAAGAAGATGCAGGAGACCTTCCGGCTGGTGGAGCAGGTGGCGCCTTCCACGGCGTCGGTGCTGATCACGGGCGAGAGCGGCACGGGCAAGGAGCTGGTGGCGCGCACCATCCACGAGATGAGCCCGCGCAAGGGGCGGCCGTTCGTGGCCATCAACTGCTCCGCCATTCCCGAAACCCTGATCGAGAGCGAGATCTTCGGACACGAGAAGGGCGCCTTCACGGGGGCCCTGGAGCGGCGCGCCGGCTGCTTCGAGCTGGCCGAGGAAGGGACGCTGCTGTTGGACGAAATCGGGGAGATGCCGGTGGCCACCCAGGCCAAGCTGCTGCGCGTGCTCGAGGACCACAAGCTGCGGCGCCTGGGCAGCAAGCTGGAGACCCCGGTGGACGTGCGCGTGCTCGCCGCCACCAACAAGGTGGCGGAAGAGGCGGTGGCCCGGGGCGAGCTGCGCCAGGACCTCTACTACCGGCTCAACGTCTTTCACATCGCCATGCCGCCGCTGCGCGAGCACAAAGAGGACCTGGCCGAACTGGTGCCGGCCCTGCTGGCCGAGGTCAACAGCAAGCACGGACGCAAGGTGGGCCTGGTGAGCGACGCGGTGATGTCGCTGTTCCAGGACTACTCCTGGCCGGGGAACGTGCGGGAATTGCGCAACACCCTGGAGCGGGCGGTGATCGTCTGCCAGTCTCCGGAGATCGAGCCCAAGCACCTGCCGCCGGGCTTCGGGCAGGGTCTGCCGCGCCCCGCGGTGGAAGAGCCCAACGCGGTGCGCCTGGGCGTGGGCACCACCGTGGACGAGGCGGAGAGGCTGCTCATCCTGAAGACGCTGGAGTTCACCAACAACAACAAGACCCGGGCCGCCGAGATCCTGGGCATCAGCCTGAAGACGCTGCACAACAAGCTGAAGGAGTACAACGCCAGCGCGGTGGCCGTCGACGCGCCTCAGTAGCCGGTCATGAAGGCCTTCGAAGAGATCGAGCACACGGCCGACCTGGCCTTCTGCGCCTACGGGCGCGATCCCGCCGAACTGTTCGCCAACGCCGCCCGCGGCATGTTCACGCTCCAGGGCGGCGGCCTGCCGCCCCCGCGGCAGGAACGCCGGGTCGAGGTCGAAGGAGTGGATCGCGAGACCCTGCTGGTGAACTGGCTCAACGAGCTTCTCTACCTGCAAGAACGCCATGGGGAGGTGTACAGTGAGTTCGAGATGGAGGAACTCTCCGCAACGCGCCTGAGCGCGCGCGTGCGCGGCGGAACCCAGGCGCAAGTGCGCCGGCGCATCAAGGCGGTCACCTTCCACGACCTGCGGGTGCAACCGGCGGCGGAGGGCTGGCAGGCCACCCTGGTGCTGGACGTGTGATGCAGAAGACCCAGACCATCGCGAGCAAGCATGACTTCCAGCAGGTGGCCCGCAACGTGTGGGAGCTGCCGCGCGAATTCCGCGAGGACATGCGGGTGCCGGCGCGCCTCTACGCCGACGAGTCGCTGCTGGAGGACGCGCTGGCCGACCGCTCCATCGAGCAACTGGTCAACACCGCCACCCTGCCCGGCATCGTCAAGTACGCCATCGCCATGCCCGACATCCACCAGGGCTATGGCTTTCCCATCGGAGGGGTGGTGGCCACCCGCGTCCCCGAGGGCGTGATCTCCCCCGGCGGCGTGGGCTACGACATCAACTGCGGGGTGCGGGTGCTGGCCTCCACGCTCTCCGTCGAAGAGGTGCGGCCGCACCTGGACGGCCTGCTCACCGTGCTCTACCGCAACTGTCCCAGCGGGGTGGGCGTGAGTGGCGGCTTCCGGCTGAGCCACGAAGATCTCGACCAGGTCTTGCGCGAGGGCGCGCGCTGGGCCCTGCGCCAGGGCTATGCACGCCCCCAGGACCTGGAGCGCACCGAGGAGGGTGGGTGCATGGCGGGCGCCGACCCGGAGCAGGTCTCGCCGCGCGCCAAAGAGCGGGGGCGGCCGCAAGTGGGGACCCTGGGTGCGGGCAACCATTTCATCGAGGTGGACCGCATCGCGGCCATCTACGACGGCGAGGCCGCCGAGCGCCTGGGGCTGTTTCCGGAGCAGGTGGTGGTGCAGATCCACTGCGGCTCGCGCGGGCTGGGCCACCAGGTCTGCGAGGATTACGTGAGCCGGCTGCAGGGCACGGTGCGGGAGCACGGCATCGAGCTGCCCGACCGCGAACTGGTGTGCGCGCCCCTGGACTCGCCGGAAGGCGAGCGCTACCTGGCGGCCATGGCCTGCGCCGCCAACTTCGCTTTCGCCAATCGCCAGGTGCTCACATTCCAGATCCGGCGCTCCATGGAAGAGGCGCTGGCCGGGCGGGTGGAGAGCTTCGACCTCCACCAGGTCTACGATATCGCCCACAACATGGCCAAGATGGAAGAGCACCAGGTGGGCGGCCAGAGCATGAAGGTGTGCGTGCACCGCAAGGGAGCGACGCGCGCCTTCGGGCCAGGCTCGCCGGTGCTACCCGACTCCCTGCGCGACCTGGGCCAGCCCGTGTTGGTGCCGGGCTCGATGGGGACGGCCTCCTACATCCTGCTGGGGACGGAGCGCTCGATGGAGCAAACCTTCGGCTCCACCTGCCACGGGGCGGGCCGGGTGATGAGCCGCGCCCGGGCCAAGAAGCAGGTGCGCGGGGAGCGCCTGCGCGAGGAGCTGGAGGCGCGCGGCATCGGGGTGCGGGCCGGCTCCCTGAGCGGGCTGGCGGAAGAGGCTCCCGTCGCCTACAAGGACGTGGCCCGGGTGGTCGAGGTGGTACACCGCGCGGGCATCGGCAAGAAGGTGGCGCGCCTGGAGCCCATCGGAGTCCTCAAAGGCTAGGAGAGGTCCGGATCTCACGCATGCACCCACGACTGCGCCTGAAGACGAAGCTGGTGCTGGCCATCAGCGGGATGGTGGTGGTGCTGGTGGCCGGGCTGGCCTCCGTCTACGTCTCGCAGATCGTGCGTCACGACGTGCACGATACCTACCAGGGCGCGGGCTTCCTGGCCAACGAGGTGCTGGATGCGGCCCAGGAAGCTCTGCAGGCCGATCTGGACAGCACCCGCGTGGACACCCGCGATCCCCAGCAGGTGCGCGCCGCCATCGAGGAAGTACTGCAGACCGACCCCGGGCTGAACACGCTGCTGCAGTCCATCGTCGGCTATTCGCCCACCATCTACGACGTCATGATCACCGACACGCGCGGGCGGGTGCTGCTGCACACCAATCGCGACCAGATCGGCAAGGTGCTGCCGGAGCGCGAGGATTTCGCGGAGGTGGAGCGGGGAAGCCTGCGACGGCAACTGGAGGCGGTCTTCGGCAAGCCCCGTGTCTACGAGCGCCGGCTGCCGGTGAAGCGCAACGGGGAGCCCTTCGGCAGCATCCGCGTGGGCATCTCCACCGTCTTCCTGAGGAGCCAGCTGCAGCCCAAGCTGAAGAGCGCGCTGCTGTTCTCGGGGGTGGCGGTGCTGCTCTCGCTGCTGCTGGCGGCGCTGCTCTCCAACGCGGCGTTGCGGCCGCTGGAGGACATCAGCCGGCGGCTGGATCTGGCCAGCGCCGGGCAGTTGCAGGCGGGCACGCCCGAGCCTGCGCGCGACGACGAAGTGGGCGCGGTCACCACCAAGATCGACCTGCTGGGACGGCAGATCCGCGACGCCCGCGAGGTCTTCTCCACCTTGAAGGAGAACCTCGACCAGATTATGGCCAACCTGCAGGACGGCATCCTGCTGTTCACCCGCGACGCGCGCGCCGTGCTGGTGAGCGCCTCGGTGGAGCGGTTCCTGGGTAAGCCGCGGGCAGAGATGCTGGGGGCGGAGATCTGGGAGATCTTCGCCCAGCACTCGCCGTTGGGCAGCCTGGTGCTCGACGCCTACAGCCTGCGCCAGCCTCTGGTACGCCACGAGGTGCAGGCGGAAGAGGGGCGGCGCCCGCAGGTCTCGCTGGATTTCATCGAGGAGCGCGGGGAGCGCATCGGGACGCTGCTCACCCTGCATGACGCCGAGTCCGTGCAGCGGATCGAGGACGAGATCGAACTCTCGCAGCGGCTCTCAGCCATCGGCCGCCTCACCTCGGGGGTGGCCCACGAGGTCAAGAACCCCATCAACGCCATCGTGCTGCACCTGGAGGTGCTGCGGCAGAAGCTGCAGCAGACCGACCCCGACACCCGCCGCCACATGGAGGTCATCGGCAAGGAGATCCAGCGCCTCGACCGCGTGGTGCAAACGCTGGTGGACTTCACCCGCCCGGTGGAGCTGCGCCTGGCCGAGACCGACCTGCGCCGCCTGGTGGAGGAAGTGGGAGTGCTGGCCGCTCCCGACGCCGAGCGCCAGGGCGTGCGCATCGTGCGCGAGCTGCCCCGCCAGCCCCTGCGCGTCAAGGTGGATGCCGACCTGGTGAAGCAGGCGCTGCTCAACGTGGTGCTCAACGGGGTGCAGGCCATGCCCCAGGGCGGCGCGCTCACCCTGGGCGCCACCCGCGTCGGGCCGGGCCTGGAGATCTACGTCTGCGACCAGGGCCCGGGCATCCCTCCCGACCTGCGCGACAAGGTCTTCAACCTGTACTTCACCACCAAGCCGGCGGGCAGCGGCATCGGCCTGGCCATGACCTACCGGGTGATGCAGTTGCACAACGGCTCGGTGGAGTTCGAGTCTTATTCCCGCCAGGGCACGGTCTTCCGCCTGCGCTTCCCTGCCCTGGAAGCGGAAGGACGGGCGCCGCAGGAGGTGGCGGCGCGCACCGGATGAGCATCCTGAGAGCCAGGCCGCGAGCGGGGATCCTGCTGCTGGCAGGGGTGGGAGTGCTGTGGCTGGCAGGATGCCACAAGAAGAAGGCATCCGCGGTGCCGCCGCAGGCGCAGGCGCCCACCCTCGCCCAGCCGGCGCCGGCGCCGCCCGCAGTCCCCACCAACAGCACTCATCCGGAGATCAAGCCGGCGACTCCACCGCCGACCCCGGCGACCCCGCCGCGGTCCAAGAACCATCATCCGGCACGAAAGCCCGCGGCCCCGGCACCGGCAACTCCTCCAGCGGCCGCGGACGTGCCTGCCAAGACGACGGTGCCGGAGGGCAGCGCTCCCTCCACCAGCAGCCAACTCACGCCCAGCCTCACCCCGGAAGAGGCGGAGCGCACCCGGCAGAGCACGGTGCAGTTGCTGGCGGCCACGGAGGCCAACCTGCAGAACCTGGCGCAGCCCCTCAGCCGCGAGGAGCAGGCCACGGTCGATGAGATCCGCAGCTACCTGGCGCAGGCGCGCGCCGCCTTGGCCGAGGGCGACCTGCTCCGCGCCTACAACCTGGCGGGCAAGGCGCACCTGCTCAGCAACGCTCTCCCTAAGAAGTAGGATTCCGCCCTCCTCCCTCCTGCGGTAACGTTCTCCCTGCCCCGCCCGAGGTGCCTGATGGAAGACGGCTACATCGCACAGCAGATCCGGCGCTGCAACCGCAACTCCCTGGCGTTCTTCGCGGTCACCATGGCGGTCCTGTTGCTGGCGACCGCCGCGAGCTGGCGCTATCTCTACAACTTCTTCCGCGGGCCGTTCCCCACCGATCCTTTCCAGTTGCTCACGGTGAACGATCCCGGCACCCTGAGGCAGTACTTCGTGACCATCCCGGCCGGCGAGCCCATCAACACCGGCGGCTCCGAAGAGGAGGACGGGCAGACGAAAGCCCGGTTTGTGGCGGTGGTGGTTGGGCATCGCTTCCTGCTGGTGAAGGCGCCGCTCAACGAACAGAAGAAGTTCACCGGCGAACTGACCACCATCCCGGAGGAGGTGCGCAGCAAGATCGTGGCGCCCAGCGAGGCCAGCCAGGAGGGCCTGCAAGGATCGTTCCTGCCGGTCATGCTCGATGCCAGCGACAGCTTCCGCACCGCCGGCTTTGTGGGCCTTGGCTTCGGCCTGCTGTTGGCCGTGATCGCGGCCATGATCCTGCGCACCGGCTATTCCTCGGACCCCGCCCGCCACCCCATAGCCCTTCGCCTGCAGACGCTGGGCCCCGGAATGGACCTGGCCGCCAACATCGACCAGGAGATGAACTCGGGACAAGCGCTGAAGTTCGGGTCGTCGGCCGTCCTCACGCCCTCCTGGCTGCTGGGTCCCGGCACCTTCTCGCTGAAGCTGCTGCGCCTGCAGGACCTGGTCTGGTTCTACAAGAAGGTCACGCAGCACCGGGTGAACTTCGTGCCCACCGGCAAGACCTACTCGGTCGTACTCTGGGACCGAAGCAAGACCACCTTCCTGATCGAGATGGGGCGCAACCAGACCGCCGGCGACGCCCTGCTGCAGGAGCTGGTACGGCGGGCGCCCTGGGCCATCGCCGGCTACGGCGCCGACCTGCAAAAGCTCTGGGTGAAGGACTACCGCCAAGTGGTGGCCGCGGTGGAGGAGCGCAAGGCGCGCGCCAAAGGAGTGGGCAGCCCTTCTTAGCTCCGGAGGCGGGGACGCGGTCCTACTTCCCCATCTTCTCCTTCACCTGCTCCAGCAGGACGCGCGCGGGCTGCTGCACCGGACCGGGAATGGCGGCAGCCTTGGTGAGCACGGCGCGCGCCTCGGCGTAGCGCCGCAGCATGGCGTAGGCGTTGCCCAGGCGGTAGAGCACGGGAGCGCAGGCGTCGGGGTTGCTCTCCAGCAGGTCGGCGGCCTTCTTCAGGTCCACGGCCGCCTGGGCGGTCTTGCGCTCCTTCATCAGGGCGTAGCCCATGGCGGAGTAGGCCAGGCCGGCGGAGAGCTTGTGCGGCTGATCGGCGGCGGGATCGTCGGGCTTGGCCAGCGTCACTGCTTTCTGGCCGTACTCCATCACCTTGTCCAGGTGCGCGTTCTTGGGGTCCTCGGAGTAGGCGCTGGCCAGCAGCGCCAGGGTGGTGAAGTTGTCCGGGTCGGAGGCCACCAACTTCTCCCCGAAGTCGTAGAGCTTGTCCCAGTTGCCCTCCTGCTGGAGGGCGTAGAGGGCCAACTGGGAGAGCGCCGGCTTGTAGGCCGACTTGGGGAAGGCGGCGTTGAAGCGCTCGATCTCGTCCAGGCGCAGCTTGGCGTCGCTCTCGGCGGAGATGGCGGCGTAGGCGGAGTTCTCCAGAAAGTCGTAGGAGTTCTTGTTGGCGGCGCGGGCTTCCTCGGAGTGGCGGGCGAAGTCCTCGTCGCTCATGCCCGCGGGTTTGGCCTCCTTGCCGATGCCCAGGTAGGCGGTGCCGCCTTGCACGGCGCTGTCCACCGCCTTGGCGTTCTGCTTGAGCTGCACGGCGGCCTGCACCCGCAGCACCAGCAGATCGAGGTTGTCGGGCTGGGCGGCCACCGCCTGGTCCAGGTAGGTGAGCGCCTGGGCGGCGTCACCGGCCGCCGTCGCCTGTTGCGCCAGCTGGGAACAGGCATAGGCCACGGCGTTGGGATTGGAGGCGAAGTCCTTGGCCATCTGTTGCAGCAGCGCGGTCTTTTTCTGCGCGTCGGCCTCCGCGGTGATGGCCTGGATGGCCTTGTCCTCGGGCGTTCCCGCCGGGATCAGGATGGAGGTGACCTGGGCGTGGAGCAGCGGCTGCAGGACAAGCAGCAGGAACAGCACGCAGCAGCGGATCCTCATAAGTGCCTCCGCAGAATGGGACGACGAGGGCATGCTAGCGCCGATGCGCGGCGGATGCAACGCGGGGAACTACTTGGGAGACGGCGTCGGGGTCGGAGGCGGTTCGGGCGAGACTGCCGTCGCGCGCACGGCGAAGCCGGCGCGTACCAGGATCAGGCGGGGCAGCGAGCCGTCGCGGCGGCGGTAGGGCGCCAGGTCCTCCAGGGTCTCGGCGTGGAGGAAGAGGCGCAGGAAGGCGGCGCCGGGAGCGTCGTCCAGTTCGTAGAGGTCGCCGGGCACGAAGCGCGATTGGGCGGCCAGCAGGAGCTGGCGCTCGCGCCGCAGATCCTCGCGCAGCGCCGGGTCGAGCACGATGGCGTAATAGACGTCCCACTCCCCGCTCTGGCCCTCCGGGGAAAGGGCGTTGACGACGAGGTTGTGGTCGTAGTCTTCCCAGCCCTCGGCGTGGTGCTGGCGGCCGGGGCAGACCAGGTAGAGGTTAAGGCGCTTGTCGCGGGGCTTGGGATCGGAGACACGCTCGCCGAAGTCCCAGGGCCCCACCAACGCAGCACGCCCGAGGTCGGCGGCGGGCGTCACGGTGAGATCGACGCTCTTGCCCTCGAAGGAAGCCGAGGTCACCGGCAGGCGCGGCGAGGCGGGGCCGGGAACGGAGGCGAGACGGGCCGTCGGGTGCGGCCTCTGCCCGGCCGCGGCCAGCGCCAGGAAGACCAGCGCGGCCCAGCCCGCGGTCTGCCCTACGCGTCTCCAAGGAAGGCGCAGCGGGATCACCCCCGGGGGAGCACCTGAGGTGGATTATACGGTCGAAGCTCCCGCGGCGGCCGCCCGGTTTTCCACACCAAAGTGTCTGTCCCACAGGGTAGCGCAATTCCTCTTCCGCAGTTACAGTGGGAGGACTGATGAAAAGCATCCTGCGGCAGCCCGGGCTGCGCTTCATCTTCGGCGCCAACGTGATCTCCATGCTGGGCAGCGGCATGAACTCCGCCGCGGTGACCTGGTACATCCTCCAGGCCACCCACTCGGAAACCGCCCTGGGCCTGCTGGTGGTGCTGCAGACCATCCCCGCCATGTTGATGCTGCCCTTCACCGGCGTGATTATCGACAGGCAGGACCGGCGCTATCTGGTGATGATGCTGGACGCGGCCCGCGCCCTGGTCATCGTGACCGTGGCGGTGCTGGTGCTGCGCCACCAGGCGCAGCTCTGGATGCTCTACCTGATGAACATCCTGGTGGCGGCCGGCTTCTGGATGTTCTGGCCCACCATCACGGCGCTCATCCAGGAACTGACCCCGGAGGCGCAGTTCGTCCACGCCAACACCTTCCTGCTGGCGGGGGTGCAGGGCGGCTGGCTGATGGCAGGCGCGCTGGTGGGCTTCGTCTACAACCATATCGGGCTGGGCGGGGTGCTGCTCATCGACTGCGCCACCTACGTGGTCTCGTTCCTCTGTTACTTCGCCGTGCGCAAGGGCAAGCAAGTAGTCCAGAGGCCGCACGAGATCACCGCCGAATTGAAGGACGCGGAGGGCGCCTTCCAGCGCTACTGGCTGGAACTGCACGAAGGCCTGCGCTACCTGCGCTCCAAGCCCTACGTGGTGCTGCTGGGGACGAGCTGGGCACTCTTCCTGGGCGCCATGCTCACCCAGGGCGTGCTGACCGCGCCGCTGAGCGACCTCGTCTTCCACGGCGGCGCGGTGGGCTACGGCTGGCTCAATGGAGGCTGGGGTGTGGGCGCCTTCCTGAGCGCCTGGTATGCGCCGGCGGTGATCCGCGCGCTGAAGGCGCGCCCAGCTCTGGGCCTCTCCATGGGACTGCTGGCCGCCAGCCTCTTCCTGCTGCCCTACTCGCGCTGGCTGGCACTCGCGGTGGGCGTCTACGGGCTGATGGGGACAGCCCGCGGCATCGCCGGCATCTCCATCTCCACCACCATGATGGAACTCGTGCCCAAGCACTTCATGGGGCGGGTGCAGAATACCTTCTACTTCTTCGGCACCTTCATCCAGGTGGTGATGGGGCTGGTGGTGGGGGTGGCCTCGCAGCACATCGGACTGGGCCTGGGCTTCGCCCTGGTGGGCGGGTTGTACTTCATCGCCTGCCTGACCGCGGTGTGGCCGGTGTCGCATCCGGCGGCGGCAGCGGAGACGGAAGCGGTGGGCTAGCTCTCCCTCGCAAGACAGCCACGCGCACCCCCTGCTATCCTTTCCCGTCTCACAATCCCCAGCCTGAAGGAAGGAACCCGCATGGCAGGCAGCCTGGAAGGCAAGACGGCGGTGGTCTTCGGAGTGGCCAACAAGCGCAGCATCGCCTGGGCCATCGCCCAGCAGATGCAGCAGGCGGGCGCGCGCCTGGCCATCACCTACCAGAACCAGCGGCTGGAGCAGGAGGCCAAGGACCTGATCACCGCCCTGCCCGGGGCCGAGGCCTTCATGTGCGACGTCTCCCGCGACGAGGAGATCGACCGCCTCTTCGCCCAGCTCCAGGAGCGCTACGGCAAGCTGGACGCGCTGGTGCACAGCATCGCCTTCGCGCCCGCGGCCGAGCTCGCGGGCGAGTTCCTGGCTACCAGCCGCGAGGGCTTCCGCGTCGCCCACGACGTCAGCGTGTACTCGCTGGTAGCGCTGGCGCGGGCGGCGGCGCCGCTGATGACCGACGGCGGCTCCATCCTCACCCTGACCTACTACGGCGCGGAGAAGGTGGTGCCACGCTACAACGTGATGGGGGTGGCCAAGGCGGCGCTGGAGGCTTCGGTGCGCTACCTGGCCTTCGACCTGGGCAAGCGCAAGATCCGGGTGAACGCCATCTCCGCCGGGCCCATCAAGACGCTGGCCGCGCGCGGCATCTCCGGTTTCGGCGACATGCTGAAGGGACACGTCGAGCGCGCTCCCCTGCAGCGCAACGTGGAGGTGGACGAGGTGGGCAAGACCGCGGTCTTCCTGGCCTCGGACGCGGCCAGCGGCATCACCGGCGAGGTCGTCTACGTCGACTGCGGCTACAACATCATGGGGTTCTGAACATTGACGATTGACGATTGAGACCTTGACGATTGGAAGGCGGTCGGCAGCCGTTGCGGTTCAATCGTCAATGAATCAATCCCAGCTACCTCTTGCTTCCCAGCGCCGCATTCAGGTACCGGATCTTGTGCAGCAGGAGTTTGCGTTCGCGCAGCAGGCGGTCGATGTCGCCGGGAGCGTGGGCGATGAAGTCGGCGGCGGCCGCGGCCTCGGCGCCGCTCAACCGCCCGCCTTCGGCGGCGAGGGTGCAGACGTCCACGCCCCCGCGCGCGCGGATCACCACGGCCTGGGTGCCGGCCGCCTGGCGCTGCGCGTGCCAGGGAGCGTCGGGAGCGCGCAGCAGCCGCTCCGCGATGGCTTCCAGTTCCTCATCCTCCAGCCGGTCCTTCGATCGCATAGCTCCCTCCCAATCCAAGCGAATGATTTCACCGCAGAGGTCGCAGGGAACGCAGAGAACGAGAGACTCAATGCTTCTTCTGTTTTGATCTTATCGTCTCTGCGTTCCCTGCGTGCTCGGCGGTGAAGACGATCTTTCTTTCGTTCTCGCCGGTGCGCTCCAGGGCGATCTCGACATCGCGCTCGCGGCGGAAGCGCTCGAACTTCTCTCCCCACTCGATGAGCAGGACGGCGTTGTCGGCGAAGAGATCGTCCAGCCCAAGAGTCTCCAGCTCGCGCGGCGTGTCCACGCGGTAGAGATCCACGTGATAGACGTTCACCCGGGGCGAGCGGTACTCGTGCACCAGGGTGAAGGTGGGGCTGGTGACCTGGTCCTGGCGGGCGGCGTCGAAGCCCTCGGCGATGCCCTTGATGAGCGTGGTCTTCCCTGCCCCCAACTCACCGCGCAGCAGGACCAGTCGCGGCGGCTGGAGGTCCGCGGCCAGACGGCGCCCCAGCGCGACCGTCTCCTCGGCGGAGTGCGTGCTGAATTCCTTCTTCATCGCGCGAGCAGGCGGCTGGGTTGGGCGCCGAGCTGGACCCAGGCGAACTTCGACCGCGCCAGCCGGCGCGCGAGCAGGAAGGCATCGGGCAGGAACTTGAGCAGCGAGGAGGCGACCAGCGAGTGCTGGCCCAGGCGCTCCGCCGCCAGGTCGCCGGCCAGGCCGTGCAGGTAGACGCCGGCGAGGGCAGGTAGCGCCGGCGCCGCTTTGCCTCCCTGGGGAACGAGCCCGGCGATCAGGCCGGTCAGGATGTCGCCGGTGCCGCCGGTCGCCATGCCAGGATTGCCGGTGGGATTGATCCAGGCGCGGCCGTCGGGAAAAGCGACGATGGTGCGATGTCCCTTCAGCACGACTATGCAATGGTGCCCTTGCGCGAAGCGGCGGGCCACGCCCAGGCGGTCCCGCTGCACCTGCTCGGTGGAGATACCCGCCAGCCGCGCCATCTCGCCGGGATGGGGAGTGAGCACCAGAGTACGGTTGCGGCCATCCAGCTCCTCGGGGTGCTTCTCAAAGGCGTTGAGACCGTCGGCATCGAGTACCACCGGCAGCTCCGCCTGGGTCACGACGGTGCGCACCAACTGCGCGGTCTCGGGGTGGCGCGAGATGCCGGGGCCGATGGCCAGCACGTCCTTCCCCTGAATGAGCCCGTCCATGCGGCCGTACTCCAGGGCGCGCAGCGAGATCGTACCTGCATCTGTCTCGTCCAGGGGCTCGGTCATGATCTCCGGCGCGAAGCCGGCGACCGTGGGCAGGACGGACTTGGGTGTGGCGACCGTGACCAGGCCGGCGCCCGCGCGCAGCGCCGCCATGCCGGCCATGGCCGCCGCCCCCGCTTTGCCCAGCGAGCCGCCGATCACCAGCACGTGGCCGAAATCGCCCTTGTGGGCCTGGGGAGAGCGCGGAGCGACCGCCCCCGCGATGTCCTGGGGGGTGATGACCTCGAGATCCAGCTCCGACTCGATCGCCTCGGGAGGCGAGCCGATGGGCGAGACCGCGACCGCACTCTCCTCGCCCAGGGAACCGAAGACGTGCGCGGGGCGGGGCGCGGTGAAGCTGACCGTGGCCTCGGCGGGAGCGACCGGCCCCTGCCTGTCCACCGGAGTGCGCAGATCGGCGTCGGCTCCCGAAGGGATGTCCACCGCGACCACGTGCCGGCCGTCGCGCGCGCACTCCCACATCCGCCGGACGGCCTCGGCGTACAGGCCTTTGACCGGCGGCTGGAAGCCGGTGCCCAGCAGGGCATCCACCAGGAGGTCGCAGCCGAAGACGCGCTGCGCGGCCGGAGCCGCCAGGTGCTTCTCCTCGCGTGCCGCCACCGGCTTGATGCCCATCTTCTTGAACATGGCGGCAGCGTCGCCGCGCAGTTCTGCGGGCGCGGCCAGCAGCAGGACTGAGACCTTCTTCCCGGCCGCGCGCAGGCGGCGGGCACAGACGAAGCCGTCGCCGCCGTTGTTGCCTTTGCCGCAGATCACGCCGATGGTCTTCGCACCCGGATACCCCTCGAGGACGAACGCGGCCACGGCGGAGCCGGCGTTCTCCATCAGGGTGAGCGAGGGCACGCCGAAGCGCTCGCTGGTG
Source organism: Terriglobales bacterium (assembly GCA_035624475.1). Taxonomy (NCBI): domain Bacteria; kingdom Pseudomonadati; phylum Acidobacteriota; class Terriglobia; order Terriglobales; species Terriglobales bacterium. The sequence continues at coordinate 17,223 of DASPRL010000121.1, read as the reverse complement.
AGGCGATCGATCGAGCGCATCTCGTCGGCAGTGACGATCTTCATCGCGGGGCGGCGGCCGTCTCTTCCAGCCGGTCCAGGTTGGCGCGCTCGCCCATCACGATGAGGTAGTCGCCCTGCTCGATGGCGTCCTCGGGGGAGGGGTTGAAGCGCATGCTTTCGCCGCGCTTGATGGCGAGCACGATCACGCCCATCTCCTGGCGGATGCGCGAGCCTTCGATGGTCGCGCCGGCGAAGCGCGAGGCCCGCTCCACGAAGACCTCCTCGATCTCCAGGCCGAGCTTGCCCTTGCGGGCGGTGGCGATGTCGAGGAAGTCGAGCACGTTGGGGCGCAGGAAGCTCTGCGCGATGCGGTGGCCGGCGAAGGTGTAGGGGGAGATGACGGAGTCGGCGCCGGCGGTGAGCAGGTGCTTCTCCGCGTCTTCTTCGCTGGCGCGCGCCAGGATGCGCAGCTTGGGATTCAGGGCGCGAGCGGTGAGCACGATGTAAATGTTGGTCGCGTCGGTGGTGGTGGCGGCCACCAGGCCACGCGCGCGCTCGATCTGCGCCTGGCGCAGCACGCTCTCCTGGGTGGCGTCGCCGATCAGGGTGAGCCACTCGCCCGCGCCCACGTGCGCGACCTTGTCCTCGTTCTGCTCGATGATGACGAAGGGGGCGGGGCGGCGGATGAGCTCGCGGGCGGCGCTGCGGCCTACCCGCCCGGCGCCGCAGAGGATGTAGTGGTCGGAGAGCCGGCCGATCTCGCGTTCCATGCGTCTCCTGCCGAAGAAGCTGGTCAGCTCGAATTCTAACAAAGCCTGGGTGAGGGTACCGATGGTGAGGAACAGCAGGCCCACCCCGGCGAAGATCAGGAAGAGGTTGAAGACCCGCCCGGCGTGGCTGAGCGGGTGGACCTCCTGGTAGCCGATGGTGGTGAAGGTGGTGACGGTCATGTAGAGGCCGTCGAACCAGGGCCAGCCTTCGATGTAGTGGAAGCCGGCCATGCCCACCAGGGTGAGCAGCAGCAGCGCCGCCAGGACGAGCTTCAGGTTGCGCAGGGCCTTCACACCAGCGAGTTTCAGGTTTCAAGTTTCAAGTTTCAAGCGGAAAAAGAAAACGGCCCTCCAGCGCAGGCGGAGGGCCGGAAACGCCAGGAGCCGCTAGTCGGCCTGGGCGGGGGCCTGGTCACCGGCGGGCGCGCCCCTCTTCATGGCCTGTACCCGGCTGTGCCGGGCGCCGTAGGTGAAGTAGATGGTCATCCCGATGATCAGCCAGATCAGGAGGCGCAGCCAGGTGATTCCGTTCAGGCCCAGCATCATGGCCAGGGAGATGGCGATGCCCATGATGGGGACGAAGGGCACCCAGGGGGTCTTGAAGGGCCGCTTCAGATCGGGGCGCTTGACGCGCATCACCCACACCCCGGCACAGACGATGACGAAGGCCATCAATGTCCCGATGGAGACCATCTGCCCCAGCGAGCCGATGGGCACCAGCGAACCGATGGTGGCCACGCACACCCCGGTGATGGCGGTGGACTTCCAGGGAGTGCGGAACTTGGGATGGACCTCGCCCGCCCACTTCCACAGCAGGCCGTCGTGGGCCATGGAATAGAAGACGCGCGACTGGCCCAGCAGCATGACCAGCATCACCGTGCTCAGCCCGGCCAGCGCCCCAGCGTTGACCACATAGCTGCCCCACTTGATGCCGGTCTCGCGGATGGCCAGCGATACCGGGGCGCCGATGTTGAGGCGCGTGTAATGCACGGTCGCGGTGAGGATGCCGGATACCAGGAGGTACAGGACGGTGCAGATCAGCAGCGAGCCCAGGATGCCGACGGGCATGTCTTTCTGCGGGTTCTTGGCTTCCTGCGCGGCGGTGGAGACGGCGTCGAAGCCGATATAGGCGAAGAAGACCACTCCCGCAGCGCGCAAGACTCCCGACCAGCCGAAAGCTCCAAAGCGCCCAGCGTTCGCCGGCATGAAAGTGGCCCAGTTGGGATGCGCGACCTCGGGATGCTTGATGACGAAGGCGCCGGCCACCACGATGAAGGTCACCACCGCGATCAGCTTGATGAAGACGACGGTGGTGTTGAAGTTGGCCGATTCGCGGATGCCGACGATGAGCAGGATGGTCACCGCGATGATGGCCAGGAAGGCGACCAGGTTGAAGGTTGTGCTGGCGTGCTGGGTGGCGCGGGCCAGCTGGTCCATGGTGAAGGTGGTGTCCGGCCCCCAGCGGCCGTCCACCATGGACCACTTGGCGCCGGGGACGTCGCAGATCTGCGGCGGCAGGTTGATGCCGTAGTCCTGGAGGAAGGCCACCAGGGTGGAACTCCAGCCGGAGGCCACGGTGGCCGCGCCGAAGGCGTATTCCAGGATCAGGTCCCAGCCGATGATCCAGGCGAAGATCTCGCCCAGGGTGGCGTAGCCGTAGGTGTAGGCGGAGCCGGCGATGGGGATGAGCGAGGCGAACTCGGCATAGCAGAGGCCGGCGAAGGCGCAGCCCAGGCCCGCCAGCACGTAGGAGAGGACGATGGCGGGTCCGGCATACTGCGCCGCGGCCTGGCCGGTGAGCACAAAGATGCCCGCACCGATGATGGCGCCGATGCCCAGGGTGACCAGGTTGATGGGTCCCAGGGCGCGTTTCAGACTGTGTTCGCCCGAGTCCTTGGCCTCGGCCATGAGCATGTCCAACGGTTTGGTTGCCAGCAGGTTAGCCATCCGGTCTCCTCGCAGTGAGTTTCAGTGCAGTGAGTTTCAGTCCGCCGCGGCAGGCGCGCTCCCCTTCCCTGCCCACCGGGTCCAAACAAAATAAACCGGGATGCCGAGCAGCACAATGATCAAGCCCGGCCAAGTGTACTGGGGTTTGAAGCGCAATAATACTAAATCGATGTAGAGGGCCATCAGGATATAAACCCCCGGCAGCAAGGGGTAACCGAAGGCCTTGTACGGGCGCTCGGCCTGCGGATGCGTGCGCCGCAGCACGAACAGGCCGGCGATGGTCAGGATGTAAAAGACCAGCACCGCGAAGATGATGTAGTCGAGCAACTGGCCGTAGCTGCCGGAGAGGCAGAGCACGCAGGTCCACACCATCTGCACCATGAGCGAGACCACCGGGGTGTGGTAGCGGGGATGGACCTTGCCCACCGCGCGCAGGAAGAAAAGGCCGTCCTTGGCCATGGCGTAGTAGACGCGCGCCCCCGCCAGGATCAGCCCGTTGTTGCAGCCGAAGGTGGAGATGAGGATCGCCACCGCCATGAGGGCGCCGCCGGCGGAGCCGAACATCTGCTGCATAGCGGCGGTGCCCACGCGGTCCTCGGCGGCGTACTGGATGCCGCGGGCCAGTACGGTGGCCCCGTTAGGATCGCCCGCCAGGGGCAGAACGTACAGGTACACGACGTTGGTCAGCACATAGAGGGCGATGACGATGCCGGTGCCCAGGGCCAGGGCCAGGGGCAGATTGCGCCTGGGATTGCGCACCTCGGCGGCGGTGAAGGTGACGTTGTTCCAGGCGTCGGCGGAGAACAGCGAGCCCGTCTGCGCCACCGCCACGATGGCGATGGTGCCCACCAGCACGATGGGGCCGCCGCTGCCCACCTGCAGCAGGTGACGGGCGCCCAGGCCGGCGTTGTGCCAGAAGTCGGAGAAGTTGGCGGCCATGGCCTGGGGGTTGCGCCCGATGGCGAAGCCCACCGCCACCAGACCGAGGAGCGCCGCCGCCTTGGCGATGGTGAAGATGTTCTGCACCAGCGCCCCCAGCCTGATCCCGAAGATATTCAACACCGAAAGAAAGACCACCATCAGGATGGCGACCAGGTTCTGGGTATTGAGCCCGACGTCCATGTTGCCCAGCACCATGGGGCCGATGTGGATGGCGGGCGCCTTCCAGAAGTGCAGGATCCAGTTGCTCGAGGAGACGGAGGGAAAGAAGTAACCCAGGAACTTGCCGAAGGCGACCCCCACGGCGGCGATGGTGCCGGTCTGGATGACCAGGAAGAAAGTCCAGCCGTAGAGGAAGCCCCAGAGCGGTCCCAGCGACTCGCGCAGGAAGACGTATTGGCCGCCGGCGCGGGGCATCATGGCGGCCAGCTCACCATAGGCCAGGGCGCCGGTGATGGTCATGAAGCCGGTGACCAGCCAGGCGGCCAGCAGCAGGGCCGGCGAGCTCACCTCGCGGGCGATCTCGGCGGAGACGATGAAGATCCCCGACCCGATCATGGATCCCATGACCAGGGTGGTGGCGCTGGTCAGGCCCAGGCCTTTGACCAGCTCCTGCTCGGGAACGGCGGCGCGCACGGCTTGGACGTCGGTGCTCACGAACCTCCTCCTGCTTCAGATGCAGCCTGCGGCAGGCGCATCACCGCAAGATGCGGAGAAATTCCTCCACCGCCCGGCGGGGCTCCGCCCGCAGGTCGGCGATGACGGCCACCGAATCCGCGCCCGCCTCGATCACAGAGCGGCAGTTGGCGCGGGTGATGCCCCCGATGGCCACCAGCGGCTTGCCGGTGGCGCTGCGGGCGGAGCGCACGCCCTCCAGCCCGATCACCGGGTCGGGCCGCTCCTTGCTGGCGGTGGCGAAAACGGGCCCGACGGCGATATAGTCCACCGGGGTACGGTCCGCCTCTTTCACCTGCTCAACCGAATGCGCGGAAACGCCCACCCAGAGCCGATCTCCGAGGATACGGCGGGCGCCCTCCGCCGACAGGTCGTCCTGGCCGAGATGGACGCCGTCGCACCCCGCCGCCAGGCAGAGGTCGGCGCGGTCGTTGAGGAGGAGGCGGGCCTTGCCTTCGCTGAGGCGGCGCAAGGCGCGGGCGCCGTCCAGCACACGCCGCGCATTCCCGGTCTTGTTGCGATACTGCAGCAGCGTAGCTCCGGCCGCCAGCAATTCCTGGGCGAAGCTGAGAAGGCGGGCCGCTTGCCGGGCTTCATCCTTCTCTTCCGCGAAGGCGGAGGCATCCACGATGGCGTAGAGACGGGGCAGCAGTCCGGTAGCCGCCAGTTGTGTCTCGCGAGGCGAGGGGGCGCTCACCGCGGCACCGCCTCGGGCGCGGGCTGCAGGAAGCGCTCCATGAACTTGGTGTCGAGGCGGCCGGCGCGGAAGTCGGCGTCGGCCATGATGCGCTGATGCAGGGGGATGCTGGTGTAGATGCCCTCCACGATGAACATCCCCAGGGCGCGGGCCATGCGCGAGACCGCTTCCTCGCGGTCCTTGCCGTGGGTGATCAGCTTGGCGATGAGGGAGTCGTAGTAGGGCGGGATGACGCCTTCGGCGTAGGCGGCGGTATCCACCCGCACTCCGGTGCCTCCGGGAACGTGGAAGGCCGAGATCTTACCCGCCGAGGGAGTGAACTTCTCGGGGTGCTCGGCGTTGATGCGGCACTCCAGGGCATGGCCGCGATGCTCGATCTTCCCGGGCAGCACCGCCGCCAGCTTCTCTCCCGCCGCGAGCAGCACCTGCGACTTGACCAGGTCGATGCCGGTGACCATCTCGGTGACGGGATGCTCCACCTGGATGCGGGTGTTCATCTCGATGAAGTGGAGCTTGCGCTCTTCGTCCATGAGGAACTCGACGGTGCCGGCGTTGACGTAGCCGATGCGGGCCAGGGTGGCCTCCAGCTTCTCGCCGATCTCGCGGCGCAATTCCGGGGTGACCGCCACCGAGGGCGACTCCTCCAGCAGCTTCTGGTGGCGGCGCTGGATGGAGCACTCGCGCTCTCCCAGGCTGACCACGTGGCCGTGGGCGTCGGCCAGCACCTGGAATTCGATGTGCCGGGGGCGCTCGATGAACTTCTCCATGTAGAGGTCGCCGTTGCCGAAGGCGGCCGCGGCCTCCGACTGCGCGGCCAGGAAGAGGTTGGTAAGTTCCCCCTGGGAGCGGATGACGCGCATGCCGCGCCCCCCGCCTCCCGCCGAGGCCTTCACGATCACCGGAAAGCCGATCTGCCGGGCCCACTCCAGGGCCTCGCTCTCGTTCTGCAGCACCCCCTCGGAGCCGGGCAGGATGGGCACGCCGCTCTGTTTCATGGCCACGCGCGCCTTCTCCTTCTCGCCCATCAGGCGGGTCACCGACGGAGGCGGGCCGATGAACTTGATGTGGCAGGTCTCGCAGACCTCAGCGAAGTTGGCGTTCTCGCTGAGCAGGCCGTAGCCGGGATGGATGGCCTCCACGTTGGCGATCTCGGCGGCGCTGATGACGGCGGGGATGTTGAGGTAGCTCTCGGCCAGCCGGGGCGGGCCGATGCAGATGGCCTCGTCAGCGAACCGCACGTGCAGGCTGTGGCGGTCGGCCTCGCTGTAGATGGCCACCGTCTTGATGCCCAACTCCTTGCAGGCGCAGATCACGCGCAGGGCGATCTCGCCGCGGTTCGCGATGAGGATCTTCTTGAACATAGGAGGCTGCCGCGCGGACTCCTCAGGCACGCGGCCGGATGGCGAACAGGGGCTGGCCGTACTCCACCGGCTGCCCGTTGCTCACCAGCTTCTTGACGATCTCGCCGGCGATGTCGGACTCGATCTCGTTCATCAGCTTCATGGCTTCGATGATACACAGCACCTGCCCGGCGTCGACCGCGTCCCCGGCCTTGACGAAGGGGGGCGCCCCCGGCGAGGGGGCCTCGTAGAAGGTGCCCACGATGGGGGAGTTGATCATGTGCAGGCCGTCTTCCTCCGCCGCCTTGGCTGCGGCCGGCGCGGGAGCGGCCGCGGAAGTGAGCGCCGCGGCCACGGGATGGAACTCGGGCGCGGGGACGGCGGGCACCGCCGGCAGGTGGACGTAGCGGGGCTCGGGCTGCTCCGCCGCGCCGCGCTTGATGCGCACCTTGACGTCGCCGCGTTCCAGCTCGAACTCGGCGATGTCTTTCTCGATGAGAAACTCGATGAGTTCTTTCAGCTCTTTTTGGTTCATTGTCGGGTATGTGGCGGAAGCCCTGGGTATGACGCGCCTACAGCGTAATCAGTTCCTTGGTGGTCGGGGTCAGCACCCGGCAGCCCTCGGTGGTGACCGCCACCATATCCTCAATGCGAACCCCACCCTCGCCGGGGACATAGACGCCGGGCTCCACCGTGATCACCATGCCGGCCTGGAGCGGCTCTTTCTCGCCCCTCCCCAGGCGCGGCGGCTCGTGGATCTCCAGCCCCACCCCGTGCCCGGTGGAATGGGTGAAGTATCTGCCCCAGCCGGAGCGCTGCAGCACCCGGCGGGCGGCCGCATCCACCTGCCCCGCCAGGACCCCTGGCCGTACCTCTTGCACAGCAGCCTGCTGCGCCTCCCGCACCGCCTCGTACATCCCCAGGGCCCGCGGCGTGGGCTTGCCCAGGTACAGAGTGCGGGTCATATCTGAACAATAGCCGGAAAGTATAACACCGAAGTCGAGGACGACAAATCCCTTGTTTGGAATAGGTTGCGAGGAAGCCCGGCCGTGGGGGAGGGAGGAGCGCGCGCCCGCCGCCAGGATGGTCTCAAAGGACATCCCCTGGGCGCCGGCGCGCCGCGCGGCGTACTCCAGCTCGGCCGCCACCCGGGACTCGGCCACCCCGGGAAGGATGGAGGGGAGCAGGCCCTCGAACAGGCTGGAGGCCAGCACCACCGCCGCCTCGATCTGCTCCACCTCTTCCTCCTCCTTGACCATGCGCAGACGCTCCACGAAGCCGGCGAGCGGCTTGAGGCGCGAGCGCGGGCGCTTGCCGGCGGCCGCCGCCTCGCGCTGGGCGAGGCTCATGTGCTCGGCCTCGACGCCGATGGGACTCACCCCGTCCAGCCACGACATGGCCGCCGCCAGGGCCGAGCCCTTGGCGATGCAGACGCGTACGCCCTGGACCTCTTCGCGGGCTTGCTCGGCGTAGCGGCCATCGGTGAAGAAGGCCAGTTTGCCTCCCCCAGGGGAGTGCTCCCGCTTGCAGGCGAGGACGCCGGCGCTGCCGGTGAAGCCGCACAGGTAGCGAATGTTGGCCAGATGCGTGACCAGCAGCCCCGAGGTACGGCAGAGCTGCATGGCGTGGCGGAGCGCAGCCTGGCGGCGTGGGTAGTCCATGGCCTCCTAGTGTAGACAAGAAAACCCCGCGGGGGTGATTCCCCGCGGGGTGGAGGGGAAGGGCGCGGGCGCCCCGCCTAGGTCTGGATGATCTTCGGGGTGATGAAGAAGATCAGCTCCTGGGTCGAGGTAGTGACCGTGCGCCGCTTGAAGACGTTGCCGAAGACCGGGATGTTGCCCAGCAGCGGCACCTGGCTGATGTTGACCGAGTTCTGGGTCTGAATCACGCCGCCGATCACCACCGTACCACCGTCGGTGATCAGCACCTGCGTGGTCGCCTGCTGGGTCACCAAGGTGGGGTTGCCCGAAATCGTGCGGCTGAAGTCGGGGGTGGTGTTTTCCACGTCCACGTTCAGGAAGATGGTGTTCTCCGCGGTGATCTGCGGGGTCACCGTAAGGCGCAGGAAGGCGTCCACGTAGGTGACGGTGGGCGGCCCGCCCAACTGGGCCGCGGTCACGATGGGCACGCGCACGCCCTGCTTGACCACCGCCTGGATGTTGTTCTGGGTGACCACGCGGGGCCGCGACAGGATCTTCAGCAAGCCGCGCGTCTCCGCCATGGTGAGAATGAAGTCCAGGCGGTAGTTGTTGGTGGCGTTGAGGAAGCTGAGGCCGCTGGTGGCCGGGTTGGTGCCGGTGCCGGCGGGCAGGTTGCTGAACAGCGGGATGGAGGAGCCGCTCGTGCCGCCCGCGCCGGTCGTGATGTAGGAGGGACTCAGCCCGGTCACGGTGATGGGGGAGGAGCCGACTGAACTGGCGCCGCCCACAGCGCTGACCCCGTTGCCCCAGCCGAAGCCCAACTGGGTGCCGATGTCGCGGGCGAAGCTGCGGGTAGCGGCGACCACCCGGGCCTCGATCTCTACCTCCTGGGTCTTGCGGTCCAGCTTGGCCAGCAGGGCATCCACCTGCGGGAAGACCGAGGGGATGTCGGAGATGATGAGGGCGTTGGTGCGCTTGTCGGCCACCAGGTCGCCGCGCTGGGAGAGGAACTTCTTGATGGTGGGCACCACGTCCTCAGCATGGGCGTAGCTGAGGAAGCGGGTGACCGTGACCGTGTCCACGGCCAGGCGCTGGGCCTCGATCTGGGCGCGCTTGGCGTCGGCTTCCCGGCGCAGGGTGTCGACGGTGGCGATGCGCAGAACGTTGCCCTCCAACTGCCGGTCAAGGCCGTTGTTCTGCAGCACGATGTCCAAGGCCTGGTCCCAGGGCACATCGTCGAGCACGATGGTGAGCTGGCCGTGCACCGCAGGATCCAGCACCACGTTGAGCCCACTGATGTCGTGGATCAGGCGGAAGAAGTCCTTGATGTCCACGTCCTTCAGGTTGACGGAGATGGGTTCCCCCGTGTAGCGGGGCTTGGCAGCCGGGGTGGTCCCGCCGGCCGCCGCCTGGGTCTGCTGCTGCAGGGCCAGGTTCATGGCCGGCTGCGGACTCATGCTGGCGTTGGCGCTCAGCGGGATCTCCGGCTGCGGAGTGGCGAACTTGGCGGCAGCGTCCACCGCACGCGCCGGCGGGTCCACCGGAGCGGGCTTGCTGTCGGAGCCTTCCGCCTTGTTCTGGAAGGTGGGTTCGACAAAGAGGAAGTCGCTGGCCTTCTTGTCGGTGGCTGCCGCCGCGGCGGTCGTCGGGGCAGCGGGCCCCGCCGCTTCCGTGGCAGCGGGCGCCGGCGGGCTGGCCGGTGCCGCTTCTGCCGCCGGGGCGCTGGCCGCAGGAACCGCGTCCGCCGCAGTCGCCGGGGCGCTGTTCGCCGGCTCACTGGCAATGCTGCCTGGCGCGTGCAGTTGCACGGTCAGGCGATTGCCTTCCGGCACCAGGGAATAGTCCTGGGCGTGGGCCAGGTCCACCACGATGCGGGTCACCGGCGGCTTGCTCTGGAAGCGCGCCATGCGCACGTCCTTGACCGTGTCGCTATGCACGGGGAGGGTGCGCGCGGCCGCAGGGACGGCGTTGGGGACATCCAGCACCAGGCGGTCGGGCCCGGTCAGCTTGCTGACCCTGGGGGCCAGGGGGCCGGTGGCGGTGATCTCGAGATCCATGCCGCTCTGGCCGCGGACCATCGCCAGCTTGCGGATGGTGATGGTCTTCGCCGCCGCCGAGGCCGAGGCCGGGTCCGCGCTGGGAGCGGAGACTGGAGCCGCCGGGCGCTTGGCGTGGGTGGCGGTCACCGCGGGCACACCCGTAGCGGCAGCCGCCGTGGGCTGCAGGCGCACCGCCAAGCCACCCTCGCTCTCGCTCAGGTGGACTTCGGTGCCGGGAGCCAGGGTGAGCTCCAGCCGCGCCACGTCGGAGCCGGTGGCGCCGCGATAGCCCAGGATGCGGTACGACACCACTCCCGGAGCGTTCAGCGTGCGCGCCTGTCCGTCCAGCTGGTCGGCCGAAACCCCCGCCAGATCCACCAGCAGGAGGTTCTCCGAGGGACGATACTCGGTGTGCGTGAAGGCGCCGGACGCGGAAAGGGTGACGATGGTGGCGCCGTTCTGCTGAACCACGCCCACGTTCGTCAGGTGCGTACCGGCAGCCGCTGCCGCCGAGCCCAGCAGGAGCAGCGGTAAGAGAATCCCCAGCGTATGCTTTAGCCTCATCTGATCTCTCCTCACGCCTCGGCACTCTGTCCGGTGCGTGCGCGGCGGGTTCCATCCCGCCGATGAATTAGCCCCTCGCCTCGCGGCGAAACTGCATCCCAGGTTCGGCCCACGGTCCCAGACGACCTTGCTGCCCTCGCCAGCGGCTACGCCGCGGGTCCGGGCACGAGCTTCTTCTCGATCTGGCGCGTGGAGGTATGCCCCATCGCGTCCAGCACGTTCTGCTTGAAGATGACCGAGTCCCCCGTGATCTTGACCACCGAGCCGTCATACAGCTCGTCGTTGTCGTTCAGGAAGTAGGTCTTCTTGGCGGGGTTCTCGACGATGGCGATCCAGCCCCGCGGCCCTTTCACCACCCCGTGGACCTCCAACTGGTCGATGGCCAGGCAGCGCTTGCCGCCGGCGCAGGGTCCGGGTCCGGGCCCGCGGGCGATCACCGGGCTGACGAAGGGATCGCGCTTGCCGCGCCCCGCCGGCGGCGCCACGTGCGCGGTCTCGGCCGCAGGCGCGGGCTTGGCGGCGTGATGCTTGGGAACCATGGGACTGGTCCGCGCATGCTGGGCCGGCTTGGGCGACGGGGTCTTGGCCGCAGGCGCCGGGGCGGCCGGCTTGGCCGTCTTGCTGCCCGTCTTCTGCTTGGGGGAAGGCTCGGCCAGGGCTACGCTCCCCGCCACCAGAAGCACCACAAGGATTTTCAGCGTCTTCATAAGTTGGTTCCCCTAGCTGCCTTACCTGCGCACCCCTGCCCCGCCCGCCCCGGGCTTGCCGCCCTTGGGGGCGGGCGCAGCCTCGTGACTGTAGAAGGTGGTGGCGACGCAGGTCGCGATCACGCTCTCGTTGGGTCCGTACTCGTAGCCGCTCCGCTTGGCCTTGGCGTCCACCGGCGTCTTGACGGAGGCCATCTGCAGGTTGGAGATGTTGACGATGCGTTCCGACTTGGACATGGCCTCCAGGAAGCTCAGCACCCCGTAGAAGCTGCCGTCGATCTGCAGGTTGAAGGGGACCTCGCTGTAGAAGCCCTTGTCGTTGACCGTCTGCGCTTCCAGGCCGCGCACGTCGATGCCGGCTCCGGAGGCGTTGTCCTGGATGAGGTGCATGAACTGGTCGGCGTCCTTGGTGTCAGGAACGATCTTCTTCTCGATCTCCAGTTGCTGCTGCAGGCCAGCGATCAACTGAGTGAGCTGCGCCAGCTTGGGCTCGTACTGCCGGAGCTGGGCGTTCTCCGCCTGCTTGGCGGCGATGTCGCTCTGCAGCTTGGCGTTGATGTCCATGACCGGCCGATCCAGGAACCAGTACCAGGCCCCCGTCCCAAGCACGGCGATCAGGAGGAAGATCCCAATCTGCGCTCCGGCTGACATTTTCATAGTGACCGTCCCAACCTTAAGATTTCTGCAGCAGCTTGGCGCATTCGGCCTGTTGCTGCTGTCCCTGCTGTCCCGGCTGCGGGGCCGGTGGGGCCTTGTCGCAGTCCAGGGTGAAGACGAAGACCTGCATGTCCTTCACGCTCTCGTCCTGGAAGGCCTCTTTGATCTCGACCCGGGTAAAGGCCCCGGACTTCTGCAGGTCGGCCATGAAGTTGGCGATGGCGTGCACGCTCAGCCCGTTGCCCTTGAGCTCGATGGCGCCGCCCTGGTCCTGCATGGAGCGCAGCCACACGCCGTCGGTCATGTTGACCGTGTCCGCCACCTGGGTGAGCAGGGTGACGGGCCCGGTCTGTGCCGACTTGAGGTCGTTGATGATGCAGACCCGGCGCTGGGCGTTCTCGTACTGGGCCTCTTTCTCCTCCCACTTGGCCTTGACGTCGGCCAGCCGCTGGCCCTCGGCCCGCTCGTGGGCCAACTGCTGGTTGAGCGCGGTGGTCTGCGAGTCCAGACGGTGGTAGTAGTAGTAGTTGCCGGCGGCGAACAGGCCCAGCAGGATCAGCCCCACGAACAGGCCGCCGCGGCCGCCCTCCGCTCCCTCCATGGCCATCGCGGGAGCGCGCTTGCCCTTCTTCGGTTTGGTGACGCCCAAAAGGTTGATGCGGATCATTCTTCAAAGCTCCTAAGGGCTAATCCCACAGCCACCGCGAGTTGTCCCGCGTTTTCCTCGATGAGTTCCGCCGACGGCAGGTTAGGGGCGTAGCTGATGCGCTGGAAGGGATTCAACAGCTCCACCGGCAGGGAAAATTCCTGCCGCAGCGCTTCCGTCAGCCCCGGAACCTTGGAGGAGCCGCCCGCCAGGTAGATGCGTTCGATGTGCTCGCCGCTGGCGGTGGCCCGGAAGAAATCGAAGGTCTTCTGGATCTCCAACACGATGATCTCGGTCACCTGCTGCAGGATGGGCATCTTGGCGTCTTCGCTGACCGTGCCCACCTTCTTGCCCAGCTTGAGGGCCTCGGCATCGTCGAAGCTGAGGTCGAGTTCCTTCTGCAGCGAGTCGGTGTACTGGTTGCCGCCCACGCTGACGTCGCGGGTGAACAAGGGAGTGGAGCCCTTGACGATGTTGATGTTCATCACGCTGGCGCCCAGGTTGAGCAGGGCGGCGGTGGAGCCGGGAGCGGGCTCGTAGTTGTACTCGTAGCAGTTCTGCAGGGCGAAGGCGTCGATGTCCACCACCGCCGGGGCCTTCCCGGCCAGCGACAGGACGTTGGTGTAGTTGAGGATCTTGTCCTTCTTCACCGCCACCAGCAGCACGTCCATCTGGGGGCCGCTCAGGTCCTCGGAAAGGATCTGGTAGTCGATGTTGACGTCGTTGACGTCGAAGGGGATGTGCTGGGCGGCCTCGGTGTTGATGCTCTCGGCCAGTTCGGCCTCGCTCATGGTGGCCACCGGGATCTTCTTGACGATCACGGAGTGGCCGCTGACCGAGGTGGCCACTTGCTTGGCCTTGATGTTGTTCTCATTGAAGATCTTGGTAATGGCGCTGGAGACGCTGCCGCTGTCGACGATCATGGAGTCGACCACGATGTCGCTGGCCAGAGGCTCGATGCCCAGGTGCGCCACCTCGATCCCGCCCTTCGCCTTCTTCAGCTCGACGGCCTTGATGCTGCTGGAGCCGATGTCCAGGCCGACGATCGTTTTTCCACCACCAAACAAGCCCATGTTTGCGCCTCAGTGCGTCGCCATTGCGCGCGCCGCTTTGGGTTTCTTTTTGCCCCGTCCTTCGCCCAGGGTGCTCTTGCGCTCCATCCAGGAGTCCAGGATGGTCTTCTTGAACTTCCAGCGGTTGCCCAGTTTGAAGGCCGGGATCTTCTCCTCGTATACGTACTTGTAGAGCGTGTCCGGACTCACCCCCAGGTACTGCGAAGCCTGGCGGATGTTCATCACCTCACGCGACTCGGCCATAGAAGCGCAGCCCTTTCCACAGATATAACTCCCCGCTCCACGGGCGGGAGATGGCCTTTTTCAGTGGGCGGAGTAGAGAATCCTCCGCTTTCTCGGGGGGCGAACTTTCTAGATGCGAGTTATACCAAGGTTACTCCTTCGAGTGTCAAGCAGGTCTTAGGTCTTTCTTCCGGTTTTTGGGGGGTTTAGGCGGAAATGGGCGTCGGTTTTGGGGCTCTTACGTCAATATTCTGTACTGGGAGCGGTACAAGACCACAACCCATTGTGGTGTTGATGCAAAGGGTTCAAGACTTGGCGACTTCGGTTCCTTTTGGACACGGCCCGAAGGCCGAGGGCGGACCAACAGCATCGTTACCGGGTAGGCAACAAGCTCCCCCAGGGAGGACCGTCAGCGGCAGGCTCGGAGCAAAGCCGCGACCACCCGCTCCACCTCCCGCAGGCCCATCTGGTGGAAGAGCGGCAGGACGATGGCTTGGTCCTGGGCGCGTTCGCTCTCCGCCAGGCGGCGGCAGGAGCCGGGGGGGCAGCCGCACTGCTCCCGGGACAGGCCGCAGGACCAGGGTTCGGTGCGGTAGGCGGGCTCGCGGTGGGCACACATGACGGCGCGGCGGGTGGAGATGCCCTCCTCCAGCATGGCCTGCATGACCTGGCGCTGCTCGCGGCCTGCGGGCAGGCGGACGCAGTAGCTCTGCCAGTTGCTGCGGGCCCAGGCAGGCTGCGCCGGCAGCCCCAGGCCGGGGATGGAGGCCAGCCGCCGGCGGTAGGCGGCGGCCAGCTTGCGCCGGCGGGCCAGGATGGCGGGCAGCCGCTGGAGCTGCTCGCGCCCCACCGCCGCCTGGATGTCGGTCATGCGGTAGTTGTAGCCCAGCTCGGCGTAGTCCTCGAAGATGACCTGGCGGGCGCCGTGGCGGACGGTGTCGGGGACGCTCATGCCGTGCTGCCGCCACAGCCGGAAGCGGCGGTCGAACTCCGGGTTGCGGGTGGTCAGCATGCCCCCGTCCCCGGTGGTGAGGAGCTTGCGCGGGTGGAAGGAGAAGCAGGCGATGTCGCCGCGGGGGCGGCCGATCTTCTCCCACTTTCCCTGCCAGCGGATCTCGCTGCCGGCGGCGCAGGCGGCGTCCTCGACCACCGGCAGCCGGTGGCGGCCGGCGATCTCCAGGATAGCGGCCAGGTCGCAGGGCATGCCGATCTGGTGCACGCACAGGATGGCGCGGGTGCGGGGGGTGATGACGCGCTCGATCAGCTTGGGATCGAGGTTGTAAGTCTCCGGCTGGATGTCCACGAAGACGGGCAGCGCGCCGCAGTAGCGGACGGCGTTGGCGGTGGCGATGAAGGAGTGGCTGGCGGTGATGACCTCACCGCCCGGGCCCACCCCCACCGCTTTCAGCGCCAGGTGCAGCGCGACGGTGCAACTGGCGACGGCGCAGGCGTGGGGCGCGCCCACGTAGGCGGCGAACTCGCGCTCGAAGGCGGCCACCTCCGGCCCCTGCGTCAGCCACCCGGAGAGCAGGGGGCGGCGGACGGCGCGGGCCTCGCGCTCCCCGGTCAGGGGGCGGGCCACCGGCAGCAGCGCCGGAGCTTCAGGCGAGGACGTTCTAGTCTTTTTTTTCGGCACGGCGTTCTTCCTGATACCACGCTACCAGCCGCCGCAGGCCCTCTTCCAGGGGGACCTGAGCGGCGAAGCCGAGGCGCTCGCGCGCGGCGCGGGTGTCGGCCAGGCGGCGGGCCACGGGGCTGACCTTGCGCTCGGCCGCGTATTCCACCTGGAGCGAGGAGCCCATCACCCGCAGCAGGGTGGCGGCCAGCTCCTGCAGGCTGGTCTCCACGCCGCTGGCCACGTTGAACACCTCCCCGTCGACGGCCGATTCCGCGGCCAGCAGGTTGGCCCGGGCGACGTCCTCGATGTAGATGAAGTCCATGGTCTGGCGGCCGTCGCCGAAGATCAGCGGGGGCTGGCCGGCGGCGATGCGCTCCATCCAGCGGATCAGCACCTCGGTGTAGACCCCGTGGAGGTCCATGCGCGGCCCATAGACGTTGAAGTAGCGCAGGGCCACGTAGTCGAGGCCGTACATCTCGTGGAAGGCGCGCAGCAGGCCTTCGTTGAAGCTCTTGGTGGCGCCGTAGAGGGTGCTGTCGTTGTAGGGATGATGGCGCTCGGGGGTGGGGAATTGCTCGGCCAGGCCGTAGACCGAGGCCGAAGAAGCCGCCACCACGCGCTTGACCTGGGCGGCGACGGCGGCCTCCAGCACGTTGTAGGTGCCGTCGGCCATCACCTCCAGGGCGAGGCGGGGCTCGGCGGCGCACTGGGTGATGCGGATGGCGGCCTGGTGGAAGAGGACATCCACGCCAGCCATGACTTCGGCCAGCCGCTTGCGGTCGCGGATGTCGCCCTCGACGATGCGCACCTTCCCCGAGGCCAGGGCCGGGAGCAGGTTCTCGCGGCGGCCGCGCACGAAGTTGTCGAGCACGATGACTTCGCGGGCGCGCCCAGCCACCTGGTCGGCGATGTGCGAGCCCACCAGGCCGGCGCCCCCGGTGATGAGGATGCGGCTGCCCTCCAGCTTCATGGCCGCGCTCCTCCCGCCGGGCCCGAAGCCTGCGCCGCCGGCGCCGGGGAAGCGACGTTCAGCGTGGTCTCCAGGACGTAGCGGGGACGGCCGCGGGCCTCGTCCAGCGTCCGCCACAGGTACTCGCCGATGATGCCCAGCATCATCATGTTCAGGCCCCCCAGGATCAGCACCACCAGCATGAGCGAGGTCCAGCCCTGCACCAGTTGGGCGAAGAAGAGCCGGTCGACCAGCACCACCAGCGCATAGAGGAAGCCCAGCACCGCCACCAGCATGCCCAGGTACGACATGAAGCGCAGGGGCGCGTAGGAGTAGCCCACGAAGAAGTCGGCGAAGGTCTTGAGTTTCTTGCCCAGGGTCCACTTGCTGCGGCCCGCCTGGCGGGCCTGGCGCTCGTAAGGCACCTGCGCCTGGACGACCGCCATGGTGGAGAGCACGCCGTCGAGCATCAGGTTGCGCTCATGGTGCCGGCGCACGATGTTCAGCGCCTGCGGGCCCAGCAGGAACATGCTGGAGCCGGAGGGCGCCAGGTTGCGGCTGACCAGCAGCCGCGCCAGCCCGTAGAACAGGCGCGAGGAGAGGCGCGAGCCCAGCGGGTCCTGGCGGGTGTTGCGCACCGCCCACACGATCTCCACCGGGGGCTGCAGCGCCGCCAGCATGCGCGGGAGGGCGTCAGGCGGGTCCTGCAGGTCGCAGGCCACGAAGCAGGCGGCATCGCCGGTGGCGTAGTCGAAGCCG
>DASPRL010000120.1 GCA_035624475.1 Terriglobales bacterium | reverse complement strand
CCGGCTACACCGGGGAGCAAGGCTCGCGGGAGACCGGCTTTACCACCGGCTGGGACGAGCAGGGCGATCCCACCTTCACCACCACGCGCGCGCTCCAGCCGCACGAGAACCTGAGCATCGTGGTGGACTGGCCCAAGGGCTTCGTCGCCGAGCCCACGCCCCAGCAGAAGCTGCAGTGGTTCCTTGAGGACAACCGCAGCGCGTTGCTGGGCGGCGCGGGGCTGCTGCTGGTCTTCCTCTACTACTTCCTGGCGTGGCTGGCGGTGGGCCGCGATCCCAAGCCCGGGACCATCATGCCGCTGTACGAGCCGCCCTCGGGCTGGTCGCCGGCGGCCGTCCGCTACCTGCGCAAGATGGGCTACGACAACAAGGCCTTCGCCGCCGCCGTGGTCAACATGGCGGTGAAGAAGTACCTGACCATCGAGAAGCACGGCGACACCTACACCCTGCGGCGGGTGGGCAAGAGCGACGACCCGGCGCTGGCCCCGGAGGAGCGGGTGGCGGGACAACTGCTGCTGGGCGACGACGACAGCATCAAGCTGGAACAGTCGAACCACAGCACCATCGCTGCGGCGCTCAGCGAGTTCCGCCGGACCCTGAAGAACGCCGAGGACAACGTCTACTTCTTCTCCCACGGACGCTACATGATCCCCGGCATCCTGCTGACCCTGGGCACGGCGGGGGCCATGGCCGTCACCCTGCAATCGGGAGAAGGACCGGTGGCCATCTTCATGGCGGTGTGGCTGACGGGCTGGACATTGGGCTGCTTCGCCCTGCTGTTCACGGTGGCGCGGCTGTGGAAGAGCGTGCCCGCGCAGCCCTCCCATATCCCCCAGGCCGTCATCATGAGCCTGTTCAGCCTGCCCTTCCTGGGAGCCGAGGTCTTCGTGCTCTACCAGTTCACCCGGATGGCCTCGCCGCTGCTGCTGGGGGTGATTCTGGCGCTGATCGCGCTCAACGTGGCCTTCCACTACCTGCTGAAAGCGCCCACCGCCGCGGGGCGGACGGTGCTCGACCAGATCGACGGCTTCCGCATGTTCCTGAGCGCCACCGAGGAAGACCGCATGAACCGCATGAGCCCGGTGGCGCAGACCCCGGAGGTCTTCGAGAAGTTCCTGCCCTACGCCCTGGCCCTGGACGTGGAGCACGCCTGGGCGGAGCAGTTCTCTGGGGTGCTGGGCGCGGCGGGACAGGGGCCGTCGAGCAGCGGCTACACCCCGGCGTGGTATCACGGCTCCGACTTCAGCAGCCTGGGGGCGGCGGGCTTCGCTTCGTCGCTGGGAGGCTCGTTCGCGGGCGCCATCGCTTCGTCCTCCACCGCGCCGGGCTCCTCGGGCGGAGGCGGAGGAGGCGGCGGCTCGGGCGGCGGCGGGGGCGGGGGCGGAGGAGGCGGGTGGTAGGGAAATGCAGAATTGAGAATGAAGAATGCAGAATGAGAGGAGCTCGGCCGAGCGCCAACTCATTCTGCATTCTCAATTCTGCATTTCCTATTGCTTTACTGGGTGACTTGCGGATTTGGTGACTTGCTGATTGAAAATCACCCAGTCACCCAATCACTCAGTGTTTCTTGGGCAACGGCGGGGTGGTGACGGTGGCGGTGAACTGGGAGTCGGCCAGACCCAGGTTGTAGCGCACCGCGTTGACGAAGCGCTGCCCCGCCATCTCGTCGTTGTGGTAGAAGGTCACGCTGTAGGGGGTCTGGATGCCCTGCACCGGGTGGTAGTTGTCCCAGACCACGCTCTCGGTGTTGAGGTCGTGGTAGAGGGGGTCGCGGACCCGGTAGCTGAGCTTGAGCGGCAGGTGGCTCTCGCTGGAGACGTAGAGGGTCACGCTCTCGTCCTGGGCGTTCATGAGGGTGACTTGCTCGACGGGGCGGCCGTTGGCCAGCGAGGCGCCGTCGTAGAAGAGGGCCAGGCCGGGTTGCGTCAGCCAGGTGCGCAGCACCTGCGCCAGCGAGTAGCGGCGGCGCTGCTGGTACAGCGCCAGCTCCTTGGCTTCCTGGTTGTGGGTGCCCTTGTAGGTGGTCTCCCAGCCCTGCTCGCCGTTGTAGATCTCGATGATGTCGCGCTGCTTGGTGAGCTCCACGCGCTCCTTGTCGGGCCACTTCCAGAAGCGCCAGTACTGGACGCCGGCGCCCCGGGTCTCACCGTGGTAGAAGCTGTAGGTGCGGCCGGATTCTTCCAGGTCGGTGAAGGTGAGCCAGGCCTGGCCGCCCAGCGCCTGCAGCATGCGGTCGAGCACGGCGCGGGCCTGGCGCTCGTTGGCCTGGACGGCGGACGTCTGGGGCGCGGCGGGCGCAGCTTGCTGCGCCGCCGCCGGCAGGAGCACAAGCAGGATGAGGGCCAGGGGCTTCATGGAAATCAGTTAGA
Source organism: Terriglobales bacterium (assembly GCA_035624475.1). Classification (NCBI taxonomy): domain Bacteria; kingdom Pseudomonadati; phylum Acidobacteriota; class Terriglobia; order Terriglobales; species Terriglobales bacterium. The sequence continues at coordinate 2,867 of DASPRL010000120.1, read as the reverse complement.
CGCGGGTGGACCCATTGTAGCTGCCTGGGGGCCTAGGATTCACCGCCGAGCCCGCAGAGATCGCAGAGAAAGAAAGAATCACTGGAACTGTCATGCTGAGCGAGCTGGAGTCCGGCTGGGCGGGCGACAGCGAGTCGACGCACCTTGTGTTTCTTCGCGCCCGCGGAAAACGCGAGGTCCTTCGACTCGCCATGTCCTGCGGGCCAGCCGCAGGACATCGCTCGCTCAGGATGACAATTTGAAAGGCCTTAGCATTCCTCTGCGATCTCTGCGGTCTCGGCGGTGAGATTCCTACCCCACTAAGACCGCCCCGCCGTTGACGTTGAAGATCTCCCCGGTGACGAAGCCGGCGTGCTCGCTGCACAGGAACAAGATGGGTCCGGCGATCTCCTCGGGCGAGGCCACGCGCCCCAGGGGGATGGTGCGGAAGACGCGCTCGCGGGTGGCGGGATCGCGCAGGGCGGGCGCGGCCATGTCGGTATCCACCCAGCCGGGGGCCACGCAGTTGACGCAGATCTTGTCGGGGGCGAGCTCGGTGGAGAGCCCCTTCACCATGCTGATGACGGCGCCCTTGGTGGCGGCGTAGTCCACGTGGAAGGCCTCGCCGCGCTGCCCGGCGGTGGAGCTGACCAGCACGATGCGCCCGCCTCCGCCCTGCTTCTTCATCTGCGCCACCGCGTGGCGGACCAGGGCGAAGACGCTGTCCAGGTTGATGGCCAGGGTGGTGCGCCATTGCTCGTCCGACATCTGGTCCACGGGCACGTCGGAGGAGACCCAGACGCCGTGGTTGGCCACCAGCAGGTCGCAGCGGCCGAAGCGGTGCACGGCCACGTCGATCAACTCCTTGGCCCCGGCCACGCCGCTGAGGTCCACCTGCACGGCCACGCACTCGCTGGGGCCGCCGCACTGGGCGACCACCTTGTCGGCCTCCGCCTTGGCCTTCTGGTAGCTGAAGACCACCTTGGCGCCGGCGGCGACGAACATCCTGACGGTGGCAGCGCCGATGCCGCGCGAGCCTCCGGTGATCACGGCCACGTGGCCGGCGAGCGACATGGAAACGCCGTTCATAGTTCCCAGTTCCCGGTTCCCAGTTTCCAGTTTCCTGCTATGCGGCCATCGAATGCATCAGGCCATTCAGCATGCGGCCCACTTCAGCGGACGAGTCTAACAGCTTCCCGGCGGTGTCCTGGTTCAGGTAATGCAACTCCTGCGCAATCACGATCTGCGTCTCAACCTCCATGAGCGAGCCGCGGGCGTGCGAGAGGAATTGGCGAAATTCCTGCTTCGAGCGACGGCCCTGACCCTCGGCGATGTTCGACGCAACCGAAACCGCAGCCCGTCGCACTTGGCTGGTCAGACCATACATCTCTCTAGAAGGGAACGCATCCGTGGCCTTGTAGATATCCGTCACTAAGCGAATCGATTTTTGCCATACCTGCAAATCCCGATAAGAACTCATGATTGCCTCCTGACTCGCAACTGGCAACCCCAACTGGGAACTGGGAACCGGGAACTGGGAACTATACACCGCGGGCGGCGGAGGCGGGCTGCGGCTGCGGCCGCCACGCCGCGCAGGCCTGGATGAAGGCGCGGAAGAGCGCGCGCGAGGCGGGATCGTCGTCGTAGGAGCGCTCGGGATGCCATTGCACTCCCAGCACCCAGTGGCCGGGAAGCGTGCCCTCCAGCGCCTCGATGACGTTGTCCACCGGGGAGACCGCGGCCACGCGCAGCCCGTCCCCCACGGTCGCGACCGCCTGGTGGTGACTGGAGTTGACCTCCAGGGGCCGGCCCACGATGCCGTCGTCGCGCCACGGGGGCGCCGACTCCAGGTACTCGCCCACGATGGCGGCGAGGCGCGACGCGGGGTCCACCGCCACCATATGGGCGCGCGCCAGCTTGCGTCCGGCGGCGTGGGGTACGTGCGAGCCGAATTCGCTCTCGATGTCCTGCACCAGCGAGCCGGTGCGCCACACGTTCAGCATCTGCACGCCGTAGCAGATGGCGAAGATGGGCTTGCGCATGTTGTAGGCGTCCTGCACCAGCAGTTCGTCGACGTTGTCGCGCAGGGGATCGGGGGGCGCGGTCTTGGGATGGCGCGCGGCGCCGTACTTCTCCGGGTCGAGGTCGGCCTTGCTGCCGGGCAGCAGCACGCCCTCGCAGGCCATCAGCCGCCGGGCCAGGTCCTCGGGGGGCGGGTCCAGGGTGATGACCACGGGCTCACCGCCCGCCTGCTCGATGGCCGCCAGGTACTGCGGCAGCGCCCGCTCCGCGTACTCGCGGTCTTGCGAATAGGGTAGCGGAATGGCGATGCGCGGCTTGGGCATGACGCCATTCTAATCGAAAGCGATCTCACCACAGAGACACAGAGGCACCGAGAACAAATGCAGAGTGCAGAATGAAGAATGCAGAATGAGGTCGGGGCGCGGGCAGAAGGACATTCTGCATTCTCAATTCTTCCTTCTGCATTTCTCTGTGCCTCCGTGCCTCTGTGGTGAACCTGATAGACTCTTCGGTTTCCGAAAGGTGGGAAGGATGAGGCAACTGCGCAAGTTGGTTCTGGTGCTGGCCCTGCTCGCGCTGCCGCTGTGGGCGGCGGAGCCGGTACGTTTCCGCGTGACTCTGGCCCCGGAGCTGCAGACGGGCACGGTGTCGGGGCGGCTGCTGGTCTTCCTGCAACCGGGAACCGCGGCCAAGCGCCCGCTCGCACCCGACTTCCTGGAGCCGCAGAAGGTGTGGATGGAGGCCATCGCGGTGCACGACCTCGAGCCCGGGGGGCCGCTGGAGGTCGCGCCCGCCCTGGCCTTCCCCAAGCCCTTCGCCGAGGCCCCCGCGGGCGACTACCAGCTCATGGCCGTGCTCGACACCCG
>DASPRL010000119.1 GCA_035624475.1 Terriglobales bacterium | reverse complement strand
AAGAGCGCCATCTCGGTGGCGAGCGCCATCCTGGAGAAGGAGCCGGAACCGATCTCGAGGGTGCAGCCGCTGACCCCGCCGGCGCTGGAGCACGTGGTCAAGACCTGCCTGGCCAAGGACGCGGAAGAGCGCTGGCAGTCGGCGGCGGACGTGGCGCGGCAGTTGCACTGGATCAGCCAGTCCGGCTCGCAGGCCGGGGTGAGCGCGCTGCCGGTGAAGGCGCGGCGGCAGCATCGCGAGTGGCTGGGCTGGACGCTGGCGGTAGTGGGGATCGTGGCGGCGGTGGTGCTGGGCGCGCTCTATTGGAAGAGCGCGAACCGGCCGGAGCGGCGCATCAGTTCCCAGATCCTGGCGCCGCAGAAGACGCGCTTCCTGTTCAGCGGGGACACGGGGGGCCCGGTCACGGTCTCGCCCGACGGCGCCTGGCTGGCCTTCGTGGCGGTGGGCAGCGAGGGTCAGGCGCACCTCTGGGTGCAATCCCTGGACGGAGTGACCGTGCAGATGCTGCCGGGGACGGAGGACGCCACCTTTCCTTTCTGGTCGGCGGACAGCCGCTCGCTGGGCTTCTTCGGCGCCAGCAAACTCAAGCGCGTGGAATTGGCCGGGGGGCCGCCGCAGACGCTGTGCGATGCCCCCGGGGGCCGCGGCGGAAGCTGGAGCCGGGAGGGAGTGATCCTCTTCACCCCCGACACCCAGGAGGGCCTCTGGCGGGTCTCGGCCAACGGCGGCGCGGCCACGCCCGTGCTCAAGGTGGACCTGAAGGAGTACACCACCTACCGCTGGCCCCGGTTCCTGCCCGACGGCAAGCATTTCCTCTACGTGGCCGCCAACCACAACGCGCCCTCGGGAGAGAAGACAGGGGTGTTCTTCGCCTCCCTGGACGGGAAAGAGAACAAGCTGGTGGTCCACACCTTCGCGCAGGCGGAATACGCCCAGGGCGAGCTGCTCTTCCTGCGGGAGAACACGCTGCTGGCGCAGTCCTTCGACCCGCGCCGCGGAAAGTTGAGCGGGGAAGCGGCGCCGGTGAACGCGGAGGCGCAGTTCGACCTCTCCACCTGGCACGGTATCTTCTCCGCGTCGGAAACGGGAGTGCTGGCCTACCAGGCGGGAGGAGCGGGTGCCGGCACCCGCCTGATCTGGTACGACCGCTCGGGCAAGAAGCTGGGGACGGTGGGCGAAAGGCAGAGCTACTCCAACATGCGGCTCTCGCCCGACGGGCGCAGGCTGGCGGTGGCGGCGGGCGATCCCAACAGCGACATCTTCATCTTCGACCTGGAGCGGGGAGTCAAGACGCGGCTGACGTTCACCTCGGGCCTGCCCAACATTGGTCCTGTGTGGTCGCGGGACGGCAGCCGCATCCTCTTCGCCTCGAACCGCGCCAACCGCACCTTCAACCTGTACGAGAAGCCTTCGGACGGAACGGGGCCGGACGAGGAGTTGCTGCCCCCGTCTGCCTTCGACCGTAGCCCCTCGGACTGGTCGGCGGACGGGAAGTTCCTGGCCTATGCCCAAGACGAGAGCAAGCAGCAGGTCCAGACCTGGATTCTGCCGATGGAGGGGGAGCGCAAGCCGTTTGCCTTTTTGCAAGGCCCGTACCCCACGTTCGGCGCGGTTTTCTCCCCCGACGGACGCTGGCTGGCGTACCAGTCCTTGGAGTCGGGCCAGTTCGAGGTGTACGTCACGCGCTTCCCGGGCCCGGTGGGAAAGTGGCAGATCTCCAGCAGCGGCGGGCTCAGCCCGCGCTGGCGGCGCGACGGCAAGGAGCTGTACTTCATCACTCCCACCCGCGACCTGGTGGCGGTGCCGGTCAACGGCAGCGGCGCCAGCCTGCAGATCGGCTCGCCGCAGCGCCTGTTCACCACCGCCGGAGTCTCCAACCCGGACTTCGCCTATGACGTCACCGCCGACGGGCAGCGCTTCCTCATCAACAGCCTGGACGAGGATGCTTCCCAGCCCATCAGCCTGCTGGTGAACTGGCGGGCGGGGATGAAGAAGTAGTTTCTGGTTTCTAGTCTCTAGTGCTCAACTGGACCTCGGAGCTGAAGAAGCAGTCGGCACAGAACCGCCTCCCTCGGAAAGCAGAGCGCATCGTGTCTCCTCGTCGCCCTTTCGTCCTGCCGCTGGTGATGCTGCTGGCCTGCCTGCCGCTGGCGGCGCAGCAGGAGCGCTGGCAGGAACTGAACCGGCAGGTGGTGGCGCTGCACCAGCAGGGCAGGGTCGCGGAGGCGGTGCCGCTGGCGGAGGAAGCGCTGCGCGTGGCCGAGGCCAGCTTCGGCCCCGAGGACCCCGCGGTGGCCACCTCGCTGAACAACCTGGCGCTGCTCTACCGCGAGCAGGGCCGCTACGCCGAGGCCGAGCCGCTCTACCAGCGCGATCTCAGCCTGCTGGAGAAGTACCTGGGGCCGGAGCATCCGGCGGTGGCCACGGCGCTCAACAACCTGGCCGCGGTCTACGGCGCCGAGGGCAAGACGGCGGAGGCGGAGCGGCTGTATCAGCGCGCGCTGGCCATCCGCGAGAAGGCGCTGGGGCCGGAGCATCCCGACGTGGCTTCCTCGCTCAACAACCTGGCCGGGATCTACGAGGACGAGGGCAAGTACGCGCCGGCGGAGGCGCTGTATCAGCGGGCGCTGCGCATCCACGAGAAGTCTCCCGGGCCCGACTCTCCCGAGACCGCGATCAACCTGAACAACCTGGGCGAACTCTACCGCAAGCAGGGGCGCTACGCCGAGGCGGAGGCGCAATTGCGGCGCGCGCTGAGCATCCGGGAGAAGGCCCAGGGGCCGGAGAGCCCGCACCTGGCGCCGGTGCTGAACAACCTGGCGGCGCTCTACGTCGACCAGGGTCGCTACGGCGAGGCCGAGCCGCTCTACCAGCGCTGCCTGCACCTCGACGAGCAGGCGCTGGGCCCGGAGCATCCCGACGTGGCCACCGACCTGGGCAACCTGGCGCTGCTCTACAAGGATGAGGGCAAGTATGAGCCCGCGGAAGCGCTCTACCAGCGCGCGCTCCGGATCGACGAGAAAGCGCTGGGCCCCGAGCATCCGCACACCGCCTCCGATCTCGGCAATCTGGCCGTGCTCTACACCACGGAAGGCAAGTACGCGCAGGCGGAGCCGCTGTTCCAGCGGGCGCTGGCCATCCGCGAGAAGGCGCTGGGAGCGGAGCATCCGCAGGTGGCCACGGCGCTGAACAACCTGGCGGTGCTCTACGACGACGAAGGCAAGCCGGGGCCGGCGGAAGAGCTCTACCGGCGTGCGCTGGCCATCCGCGAGAAGACGCTGGGCGCCGCGCACGCCGACACCGCCCTCTCGCTGAACAACCTGGCCATGCTGTACTGGAAGCAAGGGAAGTACGAGCAGGCGGACCCGCTCTTCCAGCGCAGCCTGCGGATCGCGGAGGAAGCGCTGGGGCCGGAGCATCCGCAGGTGCAGGCGGCGCTGGGCAACCTGGCCGGGCTGCGTTACGCGCAGGGGCGGCCGGCGGAGGCGCAACCGCTCTTCGCCCGCGAATTCGACAGCCTCTTCCGCCAGTTCCAGTACCACTTCACCTACATGACGGAAAAAGACCGGCTGGACTTCCTGGCCACGCAGGCCAGCAGCTTTCCCGCCTACTTCAGCTTCGTCGAGCAGTACGAGGACAAGATGCCGGAGCTGGCGGGCGACATGTACGACCTGCTGCTGTGGGAGAAGGGATTCGTGGCGGGCAGCGAGACGGCGCTGCGGCGGCGGGTGGAAGCCAGCGGAGACCCGCAGGCGCTGACGCTGCTCGACCAGTTGGCGGCCAAGCGGGCGCAGATCGCCGCCCTCATCCAGCAGACGCCCAAGGACCGCGAGGCCTGGCGCCGGCAGATCGAGCAACTGCAAGCCGAGGCTGACGAGGTGGAGAAGGAGCTGGTGGCGCGCTCGGCCGCCTTCGCCCAGCAGAAGAAGCTGGAGCGCGTCACCTGGCAGCAGGTGCGCGCGGCGCTGCAGCCGGGAGAGGCGGCGGTGGAGCTGGCGCGCTTCGCCTTCCACGACGGCAAGACCTGGACGGACAAGAGCTACTACGTGGCGCTAGTGGTGACGGCCGAGACCCGGGACCATCCTGCCTACGTGCTGCTGGGAGAAGGCAAGCGGCTGGAGGGCAAAGCACTGATCGGGTTCCAACAGCAGGCGCAGGCGCGGGGCATGGAGAGCACGGGGCCGGCGGCGCTTCCGGGAGCGGAGGTCTACGACCTGTTCTGGAAGCCGCTGGAGCCGCTGCTGGCGGGCGCGAAGCGCGTCTATCTTTCGCCCGACGGGGCGCTCAACCAGGCGCCGCTGGGGCTGATCCCCACTCCCGACGGCAGGCTGCTGCTGGAAGAGTACGACCTGCGGCTGGTGTCGAGCACCAAGGAGCTGCTGCGGCCAGCGCCGGGGCCGGCCTCCAAGCTCGCCGTGCTGGTCGGAAACCCCGCCTTCGACCTGCTCCCGGCCGCGTACCGGGCCGCGCTGCAGAAGTTGGGTGCGGCCCAGGCGCCAGAAGCCGCCGAGGTCGCCATCCTGGCGCCCAGCCAGCGCTCGCGGGATCAAGGCGCGGGCGCAACCCTGCCGCCGTTGCCCGGCACCGGCGCCGAGATCCGGGCCGTGGACCAGCTCCTGCAGGAGCATCACTGGCAGGCCAAGAGCTACACCGGCGAGCGCGCCCTGGAGGAAGCCGTCAAGCAGGTACATGGTCCGCGGGTCCTTCACCTGGCCACGCACGGCTTTTTCCTCCCGGACCAGGGGGTGCGGAGGGAGCGGATGGGCCTCGCCGGCAACCAGCCCTCCGGCCTGGAAGACCCCATGCTGCGCTCGGGATTGTTCTTCGCGGGGGCCGACCGCGCCCTGGCCGGGGAGCCCGCCCCCGAGGACCTCGACGACGGCGTGCTCACCGCCTACGAGGCCAGCAACCTCAATCTGCAGGGCACCGAGCTGGTCGTGCTCTCGGCCTGTAACACCGGGCAGGGCGAGGTGCAGAACGGCGAGGGCGTCTTCGGGCTGAGGCGCGCCTTCGAGGAGGCGGGGGCGCAGGCGGTGATGATGTCGCTGTGGCCGGTGCCCGACCGGGAGACGCAGGAGCTGATGACGCGCTTCTATTCCAAGTGGCTGGCGGGGGTGGAGAAGCACGAGGCGCTGCGGCGGGCGCAGTTGGAAGAACGGGAAGTGGTGCGCCGGCGCTACGGGCGCGACCTTCCTTATTACTGGGGAGCGTTCGTGCTGGTGGGGAAGTAGGAGTGTCGTCGGTCGTCGGCTGCCGGTCGTCGGCCAAGAGGCCCCGAGCGGCCGACGTTTCCCTGTTCGGGCGGCAGGGCGCGACTTATAATGCGCGGACACTCCCCATGGCTCCCGGGCAGCTTTCCGCATGATCGGACAATCCATCGGGCAGTACCAGGTGACCGCCAAGCTGGGCGCGGGCGGGATGGGAGAGGTGTACCAGGCCACCGACACGCGGCTGGGGCGGGAGGTG
>DASPRL010000118.1 GCA_035624475.1 Terriglobales bacterium | reverse complement strand
GTCCGCAGACCGCCGAGATGGCGACCGGCAGCGAGCCGGCGCCAGCGACGGTGTAACCGGTTTGTCGAGTGGCGGCCATGCGGTCGCCTCTCAAGATGAAGGAGAATCATGGCTGACGAAGAAAAGAAGGAAGTGACTACGACCGGCGAAGCGGCGACGAAGCCAGCCGCCACCGGGGAACCAGCCGGGCCGACGGCGCCAGCGCGGCGTCCCGGGGGATACGGTCCTGGCCGGCGCCCGGGACCGGGTGGACGTCCTGGCGGCCGGGGCGAGGGCGGGCCGCGCAAGTTCTTCCGCCGCAAAAAGGTCTGCAAGTTCTGCGTGGAGAAGATCGACTCCATCAACTACAAGGACGTGCGCCTGCTGCAGCAGTTCGTGGCCGAGCGCGGCAAGATCATTCCCCGCCGGCTGACGGGGGTGTGCACGCCGCACCAGCGCCGCCTCACCGCCGCCATCAAGCAGGCGCGCAACATCGCGCTCCTGCCCTTTGCGGCGCGCTAGGAAGTAACCGTTTCAGGTTCCAAGTTTCAGGTTTCACGCCCCGCGTGACCTGCTTGCAACGTGAAACGGGAAACTCGAAACAGGAGTTCTGACGACATGGAAGTCATCCTGAAAGAAGATGTTCCCAAGCTAGGGGCGCGCGGCGACGTGGTCAAGGTGGCCGACGGCTACGGCCGCAACTACCTGCTGCCGCGCAAGCTGGCCATCGAGGCCACGCCCGGCAACCGCGCCGTCATCGAGCAGATGAAGCAGGCGGCGGTGCGCCGCCTGGCCCGCGACAAGGCCGACGCCGAATTGCTGGCCAAGCAGTTCGACGAGCTCACCCTGACCTTCTACCGCCGCGTGGGCGAAGGCGAGCACCTGTTCGGCTCGGTCACCTCTTCCGACATCGGGGAGGAGCTGGAGGCGCGCGGCTTCAACGTGGACCGGCGCAAGATCCAGCTCGACCAGCCCATCAAGAACCTGGGCGAGTTCCCCGTGCCCATCAAGCTGCACCGCGACGTCACCGCCAGCGTCAAGGTGCGCATCGAGCGCGAGACGGTGGAGTAGCTTCCCCGCCGCGGAGCTCTTTCGCCGCGGATCCACGCGGATTGGCGCAGATCAGGCCGGCGCTCTTCGGGCGCCGGCCTTTTGTCTGTGCTGACGACTGGCGACCGGCTACTTCGCCGCCGCCGGCATGGCGAACTTGCTGTCCTCGACCGGCAGGTTGAGCTGGATGTCGCTGAACTCGCGCACCACGCCCGAGCTGAGCGTCCCCGAGGTCACGCGAAAGGGCAGCTTGAGCTTGCCCACGGGGCGGTAGTCGGCGAAGTCGGTCTGGAGCGGGGAGGGGCCGAAGGCGGTGGCCACCTGCGTCTGCTTGCGCACGAGCAGGCCGTTCTCGGCGTCGAACCAGAGCTTGACCGGGCTGGCGCCTCTGCGCGTGCCCTCCACCACCCAGGCCGCGCGCCCGTTGACCGTCTCCTGGCCGGCGACTTTGGTGGTCAGGTAGTCGTCGAGCTGGATCAGGTCGAGGGCGGCGGCGCGCTCGCGCACGGTCTCGACTTCGCGCGGGTTGAGGGCGCGCACGCCGCGGGGGTTCTTCATCCAGCCGGAGTCGCCGTCGTAAGCGTAGGAGGAAGCGGCGCCGTTGGGCAGTTGCTGCACCACCAGCAGCTTGCCGGGCCCCGAGGCGTACATCTCGATGGGCGTGGGACGGGGCGCCTCGTTGCCGTCGTAGCCGGTGGCGGTGCCCTTGTAGACGCGGGTCTGGATGGCGTCGGCGGCCTCGCGCCCGCCGACCGCCTTCAGGTAGCGGGCGAACAGATCGTCCACCGACGGCACGGAGGCCGGGGCGGAGGGCTGGGGCTGCATCTGTGCTACCCAGGCGGCCTGGGCGATGGCAGGGACGGTGGCCGGCTTGGGCTGGCCGTGATGGCAACTGTTGCAGGTGACCTCGGCACGGCCCTCGAAGTGGTCGCGGTCGATGGCCGCGACCATCTGGATCATCTTGCGCGCCGTGACCTTCTCCTTCTTGGCGTCGCTCTCGCGCGGGTCCACGTGGCAGTGTTCGCAGGGGACGCCCAGTGAGCCCGACATGAACTGCATGGTGGGGATGAGCTGGGAAGCAGGCATGCCCTTGAGCACCTGGATGTTCTTGTAGACTTGCTCGGCGGGTTTCTCGGGGGGAGGCCCTGCCGGAGGCGCCTGCGCCGCCGTCCAGGAAGCGGCCAGCAGCACCGCCAGGAACCCGCCCAACTGCATGCACTTTCGCCCAGTCTTCGCCATGACCATGCCTCACCCCCGCAGCAGCGGGACCGCCTAGTAAACAGCAGGGGGGACCGTCAGCGCAAATCCTCCCTGCGAGCCCTCTCCGAGAGGTGGAACAGGGAGGGATCAGGGACGAGCCGCAGGCCCAATCTAGGCCGCGAAAGCCTATAATCCCTGCTCACGGTTTCGCTTCCGGCTCGTCCAAGACCATGGAAGCCGAGACCCCGGATCGAAGGTCCGCGGGGAACGGTTGAGCGGTTGAGAACGGCGGTCTGAACGGACGGGCCGCGGGTAGTCCAGGAGAAGCGATGCCGGCCCAAGCAGTGCACCCCATGCCTCCCTTGGGGGCAAAATGGTGGTGGATGTCCGGTCCCAAGCCCGAGCGGGCCGGGGAAGGGCGAGGGAAGGCAGACGCGAACGGCGGCAAGCCAGTCGGTCCCGAGTCCCTCCCGTCGCGGGGAAGCATGGTGGGTCAGGTTTCGAGCCGCGTGGACGACAGCCTGCTAATCCGGGAAGCGCAACGCGGCAGCCGCGTGGCCTTCGAGGAGCTGGTGCGGCAGTACGACAAGGCGGTGCTGCGCCTGGCCCTGCACCTGACCGGCTCGGAGAGCGACGCCCAGGACATCTACCAGGAGGCCTTCCTGAAGGCCTACAAGAACCTGGGGACGTTCCGCTTCGAGTGCTCGTTCTACACCTGGATCTACCGCATCGTGACCAACCTGTGCCTGGACCATCTGCGCAAGCGGACGACGCGCAAGGAGGACGCGCACGTGGCCACCGCCGAGGACGGCAGCGAGTACGACCTGCTCGACCACGTCTCCGACGACCGCGCCGGCGCCAACCCCGAGCACGACCTGATGAGCCGGGAGCTGGGCGCCCGCATCCACCGCGCTCTGGGCAAGCTGACCCCGCGGGAGCGCCTGGTGTTCGAGCTCAAGCACTACCAGGGGCTGAAGTTGAGGACCATCGGCGAGATGCTCTCGACCACGGAAGAAACGGCGAAGAACACGCTCTTCCGGGCTACGCAGAAGCTGCGCGGCACGCTCGCCGACATGAGGTGAAGCCATGAACTGCGAATGGGTGAAGGCCAACATCGTCCTGTACCTGTACCAGGAGCTCGCCGACGACGCGCGCCACGAGTTGGAGCAGCATGTGGAGCGCTGTCCCGGGTGCGCCGCGGAGATGCGCGACGCGCGCGAGTTCCAGGAGAAGATGTCGTCGCTACCGGTGGCCGAGCCTTCCCCCAACCTGCTGGCCGCCTCCCGCCTGCGCCTGAACGAGGGGCTGGAGACCGCCGAGCAGGGCGCCTGGTGGTCGCGCTGGGTCTTCGACCTGGGTGGCTGGATGCGCCAGGCCAAGCTGGCCCCCGCCCTCGTGACCGCGGTCTTCATGGTGGGCTTTGCCGGCGGCATCCTGGCCACCTGGCAGGTGACCCACCGGCCGAACGCCGGTCCCGGAGACAACTCCACGGCCCAGGCTTCCATCGCCGGCATCAACGACATCACTCAGGTCCCCGGCACCAACCAGGTGCAGATCAAGTACGACACGCTGCAGCCGCAGTCGGTGCAGGGCTCGCTCGATAATCCCCAGATCCAGCAACTGCTGCTCTACGCGGCCCGTGCCAACGCCAACTCCGGGGTGCGCATCAATGCCACCAACATCCTGGCGCAGAATTCCCAGGACAACCAGGTGCGCGAGGCGCTGATGTTCTCGCTGCGCTACGACAAGAACCCCGGGGTGCGGCTGAAGGCGCTGGACGGGCTCAGCCCCTACGTGAAGGACGACATCCGGGTGCGCAACGCGGTGCTGGAGGCGCTGATGAACGACGCCAACCAGGGCGTGCGCTCCGAGGCCATCCACCTGCTGCAGCCGGTGCGCGCCGATTCCAGCGTGCGCCAGGCATTGGTGACCCTGGCCGCGCAGGACAAGAACGACTACATCCGCTCGGAGGCCAAGCGCATCCTGGCCTCGACCGCACAGATCGACTGACGGCCCGGCTGCCTCCGGGCAGTCCGGCGACGAGATGGGAGAGAGTGAGAAGAAAGTGAACAAGAAGCTCCAGATCGGAATGCTCACGCTCCTGCTGACCGCGGCCCTGGCCCCGGCGCAGGAGGTCACGGGGAACTGGGGCGCCGGCTATGGCTCCGGCAGCTCCAGCCGCATCTACCGCGAGGGCGGGGGCTGGGTGCAGGAGGTTTCCGGGAGCTTGTCGGCGGCCCGCAACGTCAAGCTCAAGACCGACATGGGCAACGTGCGCGTGCAGGGCGGCGCCCAGAACATCACTTACTCCTTCAAGATGCGGGTGAACGGCGGCTCCGAAGAGTCGGCGCGGCGCCGGCTGGAGTCCTTCCGCGTCGCCGCCAGCCGGCAGGGCGAATGGGCGGTGATCAGCGGCGACTGCGTGGGCGAGTGTCCGCGCAACGCTTCGGCGGAGTTCGTCCTGGAAGTGCCCGCGGACACGGCGCAGGTGGAGTTGGGGAGCGGGGGCGGCAACCTGACGGCCACGGGGCTCAACGGAACGCTGGCGGCGGAGACCGGCGGCGGGAACCTGCGCCTCGATGCCCTGGGCGGCCCGGTCTCGGCTTCCAGCGGGGGCGGCAGCGTAGAGGTCGGTTCAGTGCGCTCCAATCTGTCCGTCTCCACCGGTGGCGGCAACATCCACATCGGCACGGCCGGCGGTCCGCTCAGCGTCTCCACCGGCGGGGGTACGGTGACGGTGGACAACGGCAATAACGCCGTGGAGGTGGAGACGGGCGGCGGCGGCATCCACATCAACCGCGTGGGAGGCGCGCTCAAGGCCAACACCGGCGGGGGCAACATCGAGATCGGGGACGTGGGCGGCGCCGTCATCGCCGAGACCGGGGGC
>DASPRL010000117.1 GCA_035624475.1 Terriglobales bacterium | reverse complement strand
AGGGGCTCGGCCATGGCGGCCGCATCGAAGGAGACCGTCGGCGGGATGGCCAGCATGTTGGTTTCGACGATCCTTCGCGGGATGCGGATGTACTCGGCGTAAGCGCCGTTGTTGAACAGCAGGTCTTCGCAGAGGTTCTCCTGGTGCTTGGAGCAGTAGAAGCACATCTGGCAGGGCGCCGAATTCAGCGCCACCACCCGCATGCCCTTCTTGAAGCCCTTGACGTTGGGGCCCACTTCCTCGATCACCCCGGCCAATTCGTGGCCGAAGAGGGCGGGCGGCACGATCATCTTGGCGTGGTAGCCGCGCTGGTAGACCTTCAGGTCGGTGCCGCAGGTGAGGGCCACCTGCACCTTGATGAGGACTTCGCCCTCGCCCACGCGAGGAATGGGCACTTTCTCGATTTTCACGTCCTCTTTGCCGTAGAGGACGGCTGCTGTCATGTGTCCGTTCACTTGGAACGTCCTTCCCAGTTGCTGCCCGGCTGGATGACCACTTTCATCGATTCCGGCCGCGGATGGGCAGCGAAATCCAGCGCTTCCACGGCGCTGCTCAGGGGAAAGCGGTGCGTGATCAGGCTCGTGAGGTCGGCCTTCCGCCCCAGCACGAACTCCACCGATTTCTCCTGCAGGTCCACAGAAGCACTGTAGGAACCCAACAGGGTCTTCTCGTCCACACAGATGGCTGCAGGATCGATGGCAGCCTGACTGCGCACCGTCTGCGCGAACAACAATACCCTGCCCCCGGGCCTCGCCGCCTCCAGAGCCGGACCGATGAGGTTGTTCCCGGCTGCGGCCACGATGACGGCGTCGGCGCCGCGACCGCCAGTGAGCCCTCGTACCGTTTGTATCGTATCGACGCGCGAGGCGTCGATGGTGCAGTCAAGTCCGTAACTTCTCCCAATTGTATGCCTTTGGGGGAACAAATCGGAAGTGATAACGCTAGCCCCCACCCCTTTGGCTAGTATCGCCAAAAGGATGCCGATGGGCCCCTGCCCCATGACCAGCACCGTCTCCCCCGCCTCCAGGCGCAGGCCCTCGATGCCCTTCATGCAGGTGTTGACCGGCTCGACGAAACTGGCCTGCTCGAAGCTCACCTCGCCGGGGATGCGCACCACACCCCGGTGGACGATCCAGTCCATCACCCGCACGTACTCGGCGAAGCCGCCCCCCGAGGGCTCGAAGCCCGCCGTGCAGCCCACCTGCTTGTACACCGGGCACTGGGCGTAGACCCGATGCCGGCAGTAGAAGCACTCGCCGCAGGGGATGTGGTGGAATGCCATCACCCGGTCGCCGGGCTGGAACCGGGTCACGCCTTCGCCTACCGCCGCCACCACCCCTGCCGTCTCGTGGCCGAAGATGCGGGGGGCGGAGTGCGAGCCGGTGGAGATCTTCTTGAGATCGGTGCCGCAGATGCCGCAGGTGTGCACCCGGAGCAGCAGCTCGCCCGCCCCCAGGGCCGGCACCGGCACCGTCTCCAGGCGGACGTCGCCCTTGCCGCGGTAGACCGCAGCCTGCATGGTCGCGGGGATCGCCCCCTGCACCTGCCGGCTCCCGGATTCTGTGGCCGTCGCCATGTTGATCTAGTGCTGCATCACGGCGGCCGCCTCGGTCTTGCCGGCGTGCTGCCGGATCAACTCTTCCAGCAATCTCGCCAGCGCCTCGGCCGCCCGATCGCTGTGTCGCTTCAAGCGCGCGATCCTTCTCCACCAGCCGGGATGCACCGCGGCCTGCGCCACGAAGCGTCCTGCCTCGAACTTCCCTTCCCCGTCCACGAAGCCCTGCAGCGGCGGCAATTCGAAGCCGAGGTCGTCGGAAACCGCCTTGGCCGCCAGAAAGGGCAGCCCGTGGGCGTGTGCTACTTCCCCGACCGCAAAACCTTCCATGTCGACCACGTCGGCGTCGAAGCGCGCGGCCAATTCGCGCTTCTTGGCCAGGCCCGCGATCTGCCGCGAACTGACCACCACGCCCTCGCCACCGGCGGTGGCCAGGCGGCGTCCCGTCAACTCGTCGATCACTGCGGCCGCTACCAGCGTCTTTCCCAAGATCCACTGCGGACGCAGGCCGCCCGCCAGCCCGGAGGCGATCAGCAACGCCGGCTGGGCGCGCGCGATCATGGCTTCGGCGGCGCGTCGCCCGGCTTCGTAGCCGATCCCGCCGCACAGCACCACCGCCTCTTGCGTCTCAAAGAACTTGTACCGCCGCCCGGCGGTTTCGACCAGCGCGGTCCTCCAGCCCTTCACCAGGGGCGCGACCTCGGTCTCCATGGCGGTGACGATGCCTACCCTAGACATAGCCGTGGCTCCGGAACCACTCCACCGCGCGGCGCAGGGCGTCCGCCACGGGCACGATCTTCCAGCCCAATTCGCGCTCCGCCTTGGCCGAGGAAGCGTACATCTTCTTACGGCCCATGCGCACCGTATCCAGCGTGACCCGGGGCTCGCGCCGCAGCAGCACGCCGGTGAACAGCGTGTCCACCGCGCCCGTGGCCAGAGCCACAGCGTACGGGATCTTCATCGTGGGCGCGGGCAGCCCGGTCAGCGCGGCCAGCTTGTCGAGAATCGCCTTCAGGGTCAGGTTCTCCCCTCCCAGGATGTAGCGCTCGCCCGGCCGCGCCTTCTCGGCGGCGGCCACGTGCCCGCGCGCCACCGCCACCACGTCCACCAGGTTCAGCCCGGTGTCCACGTAGGCGGGAAACTTCCGCTTGAGGAAGTCCACGATGATCCGCCCGGTGGGCGTGGGCTTGATGTCCTGCTCGCCGATGGGCGCGGTGGGATTCACCATCACCACGTCGGCGCCGGCGCGCGCCGCCTCCATCGCCACTTGCTCCGCCATGAACTTGGAGCGCTTGTAGTGGCCGATCATGTTGGCCAGCGAAACCGGCGAGCTCTCGTCGCAGGGCGTCCCGTTCTTGGTGAAGCCCATGGTGGCCACGCTGGAGGTGTACACCACGCGCCGCACCCCGCAGGCCTGCGCCGCCTGGATCACCGCCCGCGTCCCTTCGACGTTCGAGCGGTACATCTCGGCAGGATCGCGGGCCCACAGGCGGTAGTCCGCGGCCACGTGAAAGACCAATTCGCAGCCGCCCATACCCTTGCGCAGCGACTCGGGATCGCGCAGGTCCCCGGTGACACGCTCGCCCGGCAGGCCTTCGAGGTTGCCGGTCAGGCTGGTAGGCCGCACCAGCAAGCGCAGATCGGCTCCTTGTTGAGAAAGAACGCGCGCCACGTGGCTGCCTACAAAGCCCGTCGCGCCTGTCACGAAAACCTTCATCGGGTCGGGAACCGGCGGCTACTCCAGCTCTTCCGGCTGCAGGGAGATGTTCTTCTCACCCGCGGCTTTGCGCTCCCAGTACTGCCGCACCCAGTTCTCCCAGCTCTTGCCCGCGGCCATGTCGCGGCCACTGAAGGCCAGGCCGGCGATCTCGGAATAGCAGACCGAAACCTTGGGCCCGCCGTCCTTGGGCAGCACCCGGACCAGGGAATCCTTCAGGCTGCTGCCGCTGCGGCGGTCGAAGATGTAGCCCTCGATCCTGGAGCCGTCCTTGCGGGTGATCAGCACGTCGCCCCGGTAGCTGAAGGCGCGCTCCAGGGCCTCACGGAGTTCCTCCTCGCTGGCCAGTTCCGGTATCCAGCCTTCCACCTGGTCGCGCGCGAAGCCGGGGACCACCTCCAGGTGCTGCGGGTCCGCCGCCGCGGCAGAGTGCTCTTCCCGGCCGGTTTCCCGCCCGCTCACGGACGCGTCTCCTGGACCGTGCGCTCCTCGATCTGCACCAGGGGCGCGAGGGGCCGCACCGGGAGCATGGGTTCGTTCAGCATCTGCTCCGCCGCCGGGTCGCGGTAGGCGGAAGAGAAGGTCGCTCGCACCGTGCCCCAGAAGCCGCGCAGGGAACCGAAGGTGTCGTTCACCGCCGAAGCCTCGTAGCCGCTGTGCACCATGCAGTTGGCGCACTTCGGGTTCCCCGACTCGGTCCCGTACTTCTCCCACTCCGTCGACGCCAGCAACTCGGCGAACGAGTCCGCGTAGCCGTCCTGCAGCAGGTAGCAGGGCTTCTGCCAGCCGAAGACGTTGAAGGTGGGCATGCCCCAGGGAGTGCAGGCGTAGTCGCGCTTGCCCATCAGGAACTCCAAAAAGAGCGGCGACATGTTGAAGCGCCAGTCCTGCTTGCGGTTCGAGAGGATGGCGCGGAAGAGCCGCCGGGTGCGGGCCCGCCCCAGGAAGTGGTGCTGATCGGGGGCCTTCTCGTAGGAATAGCCGGGCGAGAGCATCATGCCCTCCACGCCCAGTTCCATCATCTCGTCGAAAAAGGCGCGCACGCTCTTGGGGTCGGCGCCGTCGAACAGGGTGGTGTTGGTGGTGACGCGGAAGCCGCGCCCCAGCGCCTCCCGGACGGCCTCCACCGCCTTGTCGTAGCCGCCCTCGAGGCAGACGGACAAGTCGTGGTGTTCGCGCTGCCCGTCCAGGTGCACCGAGAAGGTCAGGTACTTGCTCGGCCGGAAGAGATCGATCTTCTGCTTCAGCAGCAGCGCGTTGGTGCACAGGTAGATGTACTTTTTGCGCTCGACCAGCCCGGCCACG
>DASPRL010000116.1 GCA_035624475.1 Terriglobales bacterium | reverse complement strand
GTGGTGGCGAACATGCACATCATGTCGCGTGTGGGCGACCGGGTGCTGGAGGTACTCGCCACCGATGGTGACTTCGTGAAAGGGCTGCACTCGGTGGGTGCCCCGCTCGCACCCAACCAGCAGGACTCCACCTGGCCCTGCAACGCCGAGCACAAGTACATCTGCCACTTCCCCGAGACGCGCGAGATCTGGTCCTTCGGCTCCGGCTACGGCGGCAACGCGCTGCTGGGCAAGAAGTGCCATGCCTTGCGCATCGCCTCGGTGCAGGCCCGCGACGAAGGCTGGCTGGCCGAGCACATGCTCATCCTCAAGCTCACCAACCCGCAGGGGAAGTCCAAGTACGTCACCGGCGCCTTCCCTTCGGCCTGCGGCAAGACCAATCTGGCCATGCTCATCCCCACCGTGCCCGGATGGAAGGTGGAGACGGTGGGCGACGACATCGCCTGGATGAAGTTCGGGGCCGACGGCCGCCTCTACGCCATCAATCCCGAGGCCGGCTTCTTCGGGGTGGCGCCCGGCACCAGCATGAAGTCCAACGCCAACGCCATGCTGACCGCGACCCGCAACTCCATCTTCACCAACTGCGCCCTCACCCCCGACGGCGACGTCTGGTGGGAGGCCATGACCGACGACAAGCCCGCCGAGCTCATGGACTGGCTGCGCCGCCCCTGGAGCCCGCAGACCGGGCGCAAGGCGGCGCATCCCAACGCCCGCTTCACCACCCCCGCCAGGCAGTGTCCCTGCATCGCCAAGGAGTGGGAGGACCCCAAGGGCGTGCCCATCGACGCCATCCTCTTCGGAGGCCGGCGCGCGGGCGTGGTGCCGCTGGTGGTCGAGGCCTTCGACTGGCAGCACGGCACCTTCCTGGGCGCCACCGCCTCGAGCGAGACCACGGCCGCGGCCGCCGGCAAGGTTGGCCAGTTGCGCCGTGATCCCATGGCCATGCTGCCCTTCTGCGGCTACCACATGGGCGACTACTTCGCGCACTGGCTCAAGATCGGCCAGCGTGCCGGCGCCCAACTGCCGCGCGTCTACTATGTCAACTGGTTCCGTACCGACGAGCAGGGCAAGTTCCTGTGGCCGGGCTACGGCGAGAACAGCCGCGTGCTGAAGTGGGTCTTCGAGCGCACCGATGGCACCGGCCACGCCGTGGACACGCCCATCGGACGCATGCCCGCGCCCGCCGACCTCGACCTGGCCAGCCTCAACCTCCCTGCCGCCAGCGTGGAGACGCTGCTGAGCGTGGACGTGGAAGGCTGGAAGAAGGAAGTGCCGCTCATCCGCGAGCACTTCGCCAAGTTCGGCGCCCACCTGCCCGAGGGACTCAAGCAGGAGGTCGACCAGCTCGAGCAGCGCCTGCAGCAGGCCTAGCTTCGCTCTACATTCCGGGCGGCACGAACTCGGTTCGTGCCGCCCTTCTGCTATTCTGGCCACTGATCACTGGCCACTGGCCACTTCTATGTTCGCCCGCACGATCCGCGTGGAATACGAAGCCGAAGCCGGCGTGAAGCCTCGGCCCGCGCCCCTGGCCTGGCTCGACAGCTTCGCCATGCGCAACTTCACCAACGATCCCGCCTTCGACGACACCCTTCCCACCGGCGACGGCGAACTCCAGATCGGCGCGCGCGTGCCCCTGGAGAAGCTCCAGGCCGCGATGGAAGACTGGTTCCGCCGAAAGGGTTATCTGAAAAAAGAGGCGCGCTTGCGGGTGGAAGAGCGTCGCGGCTAGCTGGCGGTCCCGGCGGTGATCTGGCCTTCGCGGCCGACCTTCAGGATCATCAGCACCTTGTCGTCGATGTGGGGGCCGCCCACCGCGAACAGGTTCACCTCGGCCAGCACCGCGTCCACGATGGCCTGGGCGGGTTTGTTCTTGTGCCGCAGCACCGCCTGCGCCAGCCGCTCGGTGCCGTACTCCTCTTCCTCCACGTTGGCGGCTTCCAGGATGCCGTCGGTGCAGCACACCAGCAGGTCGCCGGGCGCCAGCTTCACCGCGCCCCGGTTGTATTCGGAGTTAGGGAAGAGCCCCACCACCGTCCCGCCTTCCTCCAGCAGCTTGTACTGCCCGGTGTCGCCGTGGATGAGGATGGGAGGCACGTGCCCGGCGTTGATGTAGTGCAAGCCATTACGCCGCGTGTCCACCAGGCCGAGGAAGATGGAGAGGAACTTCTCCGACTTGGTGTCGTTGTAGATCATCTCGTTCAGCGAGAGGGCCAGCACCTCCAGCGAGTGCAGGTGCATGACCAGGGCGCGCAGCGTGGCCTGCAGGTTCGACATCACCAGCGCCGACGACACTCCCTTGCCCTCCACGTCGGCCACCACCAGCAGCAGCGTCTGCGGGCCCAGGTTGAGGAAGTCGTAGTAGTCGCCTCCCACCTCGAAGCAGGGCTCGTTCATCACCGCGATCTCGTAGCCGGGCACGATGGGCGGCGACTCCGGCAGCAGGCTGCGCTGGATGCCCCGCGCCAGCGCCAGTTCCTTCTCCAGGCGCTGCTTCTCCACCACCTCGCGGTGCAGGCGCGCGTTCTCCAGCGCCATGGCCATGTGCCCGGAGAGCTTGGTGAGGAAGTCGGCGTCGTCCTCGCTGAAGCGCCCGTTGCCCACCTTGTTGAGCAACTGGATCACGCCCACGATCTCCCCAGTGTGGTGGCGGATGGGCAGGCAGAGCAGCGACTTGGTGCGGAAGCCGAACTTCTGGTCGAAGCTGCGGTCGAAGAACTCCAGGCTGTAGGCGTCCTCGACGTTGATGACCTCGCCGGTGGTGGCCACTCGCCCCGCCACGCCCTTGCCCTGGGGCACCCGGATCTCCTGGTGGTCGAGCCCGGAGGCCACGATCGACCACAACTCCCCGGTCTTGTGGTCCACCAGGAAGACGGTGCCGCGGTCGGCCTTCACCTCGCTGCGCGCGATCTTCAGGATCAGGTCGAGCAACTCGCTGAGGTCGAGGGTGGAGTTCAGCAGCCGCGTGGCTTCGAACAGCAGCGAGAGCTGGGTGATGAGCTTCTGGCTCTCCTCGGCTTTGAGCGAGTCGCGCGCGGTCACGCTGGTGATCTCGCTGTACACCTGCCACCACTTGAGCAGGTCGCGGTCCACCTCCGCGGCCGAATAGTTGGCGGAGACTCCCACCAGCCGCCCCTTGGCCACCAGCGGGTAGGCGGAGAGATAGCCCAGGCCGGTGCGCTGGGCAAAGTCTTTCTCGTCGGCGCCCAGGGCGGGCAGCTCCGCGCTCTCCACCGCCTGCCGCGTCTGCAGGATCTTGCCGATGGGTCCCTGACCCTCGGTGACGTAGTCCTTGCGGTGGGTGGCCTGCCTGCCGGCGGCGTGGGTGAGGTAGGCGGAGCGCGAGGAGTCGTCCCACAGCCACAGTTCCGAGCGCTCGGCGTCGAACTCGCTGACCAGGATGTTGGGGATCTGGGCCAGGATCTCCTCCGGGGTGTGGGGGACGGAGAAGCGCTGCACGGCGTTGGCGAAGGCGGCGATGTAGTCCTTGCGCCCGGCCTTGCTCTTGCCCTTCTCCGCTACTCCGGCTTTGCTGTCCACGCGCGGAACCCTTCCTCGCTGTCGAATTGTGCCGGCTCAGCCACGCATAGCCCGAACGGGCAGTCGTTCACCGGCCCAGGATGGGGATGCTCCAGGGAGATTCGGCGCCTACTATATGCGCCTCCCAGGGCAGTTGTAAATGGGTAACGGGGGGCTTGCGTAGGGGCGGATCTTCGATCCGCCCCCTCCCCCGATTGTCATCCTGAGCGAGCTATGCCGCCCCCTCAAAATCCTGTCATCCTGAGCGAGCGCGACCCAACGCCGAGCGCATGCGAGGCCGGGAGGGAGCGCGCAGCGAAGGACCTATGCTTTTCGCGGCTCTGGCGCATACCGATGGCGCTCATACCACTCTTCACTCAAGTCCCGCCACTCCGGATTCATGGAGACAATGAGCGCCATCTTCTTCAAGCGGGTCATCCCCTTGATCTGCTTCTCCCTCACGATGGCGTCGCGGATATCCTCGAAGCGCTCGAAGTACACCAGGCGGTCGATCTTGTACTTGCGGGTGAAGCCCGCGTCCCAGTGGTTCTTGTGCTGGAAGACCCGCTTCTCCAGGTTGCTGGTCACGCCGGTGTAGAGGGTCTTCGACCGGTTCGTCAGGATGTACGCGTAACCAGGCTTCACTAGCTCAGGCTACCCCCCAGCGGGGAAAATGCATAGGTCCTTCGCTCGCCCTCCTTCCCCCTCTCCCGCAGGGCGGGATCGGCTCAGTCGGCCTCGCTCAGGATGACGATGCATGAGAGGTGTATCGCGATCTTGATCGGAATGGCTCCGCGTGGAATGATGCCTAGGTCAATGCCCGACCACGCCGCCAATCAGGGTCGTCAGAAGCGCGGCTTCGAGCTTCTGGCCAAGGCCATGCCAGGGTTCTACGTTCCCACTTCGGCCCAAAAGGGGCGCCTTCTAGAACTGCTGGGCATCAGCCGGAAGTTCAAGCAGACCTTTGACGCCATTCGACTGGGCGTAGCGAGCTTTTCCGAAATACAGCCCGCCCGGGACTTTGATCTACTGGAAATCAAGACCACCGATAAGTGCCTGCCGAACCTCCCGGAGGGCTTCTTCTTCGGCCTGACAGAGAACGAAGAGATGTTGCTCCGGGTCTTAGAGGGGAAGTACTTCCTCTGTTTCGTCTCTCTTCACAGAGACTCTGTCGGCCATAAGTTGGCAAGTTGGAAAGACCTCCAGAAGCTGATTCAACACAAGCGCGTCCAGTACCAAATCAACCTTCGCGGTCCTCGCGCAAGGGCGCGCAACGTCGGCACGCCGTCCTAGCCGATCGCTGTATCATCGGGTTCGGGGGTACCTCGATTGAATTGCTACGAACGGGTCGGCAATGACAACGGATATCCGAGCTTGCTGAAGTGCTGCGGCTGCGGTCACACCGAAAACGAACACGACATGAGGTTCGACCAGCAATGCTGGGCCGGAGGAGGGCTGTGCGGCTGTAGCAAGTTCGAGCCGGCGGCACCGAAACGTGGCCGTGCTGGGCTCGAAGGTAGGCGTTCCCTGAATTAGAGGCTCCTTCCCGCCCAACTCACTCCTTGACATTTCAACCGCTCTCAGGTTATCTTCGCCTTATGTTCGCCTAGGCGAACGTGCGGTCGTGTGCGCCAACAGCTTCCGCACAGCGTCAACTGATCCCACTGATCTCTGTAGCTAAGTCCTTTATTTCCACTGATCCACGGAGGGGGTATGCCCCCAAGCCCTAGCCCCACACGCACCATCCAGGAAGCCTTCGCCGAGCACGCCCGCCGCATGCGCGCCGCCCAGCAGGCTCCCCGCTGCCAGCACGTCAAGACCGACGGCACACGCTGCGGCTCCCCTGCCCTCACCCAGCGCCCCTACTGCTACGCCCACGCCCAGATGCTGCGCCCCGCCGCGCCCCTGGGCCCGCTGCCGCCCCTGGAAGACGCCAACGGCATCCAGTGCGCCCTCATGCAGGTGGCCGACGCCCTGGTCCGCGACCAGATCGACCTGAAGCGCGCTGCCCTGCTGCTCTACGCCCTGCAGATCGCCAGCGCCAACCTTAAGCGCGTCCGCTTCGAGCCCTTGATGCCCGACGACGTGGTGAGAGAGGCAGTGGATAGTGAATAGTGGATAGTGGATAGTCCCATCGGGTGATCTGGCGATCGGGTGATCGGACGATTGCCAGGCCGACGCTGACCCCCGCCCACCGAGTACTGAGTACTGAGGTTACGGGCTTTAGCCCCTGAGGTCTTTGAAAACATAGATCCCTCGCATCGCGCTCGGTCGCATTCGCAGCCCCCTCGACAAGCTCGGGGTTTCGGTCGGCGGCTCGGACGCCGCCGATGCGCCTCAACTTCGCGCTCGCTCGGGATGACAATTGAAGAACAGTGGATAGTGGCTAGTGGTCAGTGGATAGGGTCGCTGCTTGTCGTCGCTACTTTCTCTTGCCCGCGAACAGGAAAGGGGGCCAAGGGAGCAGGATGAAGTAGCTGCTGCCCTTGGGCTTCTTCATCAGCGCCCCCACCATGGCTGAAGCCGGCACCACGATGGCGACCGCGGCCGTGATGATCATGAGACCGATGAGGAGGACCGCCCCCACCGTTACTCCCTTGGTCGCGCCCATGCCCAGGAGCACGTAGACCCAAATCTCTGCGGCCAGGGTGAGAAGGGCCAGGAAGCAGACCAGGATACAGGTTGCAATGGTGCGGATGCCCATAGCTACTTATCGTAGTGCAGCAGCGAGTGGACGTCGTAGCCGGTGAGCTTCTGGCGGCCCTTGAGGAAGTCGAGTTCCACCACGAAGCCCAGGCCGGCGATCTTGGCGCCCAGCGACTCGGCCAGCTTGACCGTGGCCTGGGCGGTGCCGCCGGTGGCCAGCAGGTCGTCCACGATGATCACGCGCTGCCCGGGCTGGATGGCGTCCTTGTGCATCTCCAGGGTGTCCTGGCCGTACTCCAACTGGTAGGTCCACTTGGCGGTCTCGGCGGGCAGCTTCTTGGGCTTGCGCACGGGGATGAAACCACAGTTCAGGCGGTAGGCGAGCGCGGGGCCGAAGATGAAGCCGCGAGCCTCGATGCCCAGCACCAGGTCGATGTCCTGCAGGATGTAGTGGGCGGTGAGGGCGTCGATGAGCAGGGCGAAGCCGCGCTTGTCCTTGAGCAGGGTGGTGATGTCGTAGAAGAGGATGCCGGGCTTGGGGAAGTCGGGGACCTCGCGGATGAGCTTCTTGAGGGCTTCGCAGTGGTTGCCGTTGGGCATGGCGGGTTACCAGGCTCCTTCGATGCGGAATGTGTCCAGGCCGGGGACAGGCTGGGCGGCGGCTTCGTCCACGGCGTCCACGCGGGCGGCGCGCGGGCCGGCCTGCAGGCGGCCCAGCAGGGTCGAGAGCTGCTGGCGTGAGCCCATGGCCAGGACCTCGACGCAGCCATCGTGGGTGTTGCGCACCCAGCCGTTGATGCCCAGGGTGCGGGCCTCGCGCTCCACGAACCAGCGGAAGCCTACGCCCTGCACGCGTCCGCGGACCAGGTAGCGGCGGGCGAGGATGTCAGTGGAAACCATAAATGCGGAATGCAGAATCGTCACAAATGCAGAATGAAGAATGAGAATGAAGAATGAAAGAAGGATTCTACAGGCTGCGCGTCATTCTGCATTCTTCATTCTGCATTCTGCAATGCTTTCGCGGGCTATGCCCGCGACAGGTACGCTCCCTCGCTGGTGTCGACGCGGATCTTCTCGCCCTCGTTGATGAAGGGCGGGACCTGCACCACCAGGCCGGTCTCGGTCTTGGCGGGCTTCATCACCGAGGACGCAGTCGCGCTCCTCAGGCCGGGTTCGGTCTCGACCACTTCCAGGTCCACCGTGGCCGGCAGTTCGATGCCGATGGGCTTGCCTTCGTAGAACTCCACCTGCAGATGGATGTTGGGGGTCAGATAGTCCACGGCGCCGCCCAGCACGTCCTTGGAGATGTGGGTCTGCTCGTAGGTTTCAGTATTCATGAAGTGATAGTTGTCGCCGTCGCTGTACAGAAACTCCATGGTGACCTCGTCCACCGTGACGCGGTCCACTGCGTCGGCGGAGCGAAAGCGGTGTTCGTACATCGCGCCCGTGCGCAGGTTGCGCAACTTGGCCTGAATGAATGCTCGCAGGTTGCCCGGCGTGCGGTGCTCGACGCTAAAGATGGAGTGCAAGTCA
>DASPRL010000115.1 GCA_035624475.1 Terriglobales bacterium | reverse complement strand
CATCCGCGACTACTCCATCGAGGAACTGGCCGAGCAGGCCAACCTGATGCGCGGCTACGACCTGGTGGCGCTGCGCGCTGCCGGCAGCGGCCACGCCGGAGGCACCCTCTCCATCATGGACATCGTCGCCGCCCTCTACCTCAAGATCGCCGACCACGATCCCAAGAACCCTGACTGGGAGGAGCGCGACCGCATCATCTGGTCGGGTGGGCACAAGGCCCCGGCCCTCTACTTGGGCCTGGCCTTCGCCGGCTGCCACCCCATCGACGACGTGGTCACGCTGCGCAAGCTGTATTCCCCCTACCAAGGCCACCCACACTGGGTGAAGCTGCCGGGCGTCGAGGTCTCCAGCGGCTCCCTGGGCCAGGGGCTGAGCGTGGCCGTGGGCGTGGCCCTGGGCGGCAAGCTCAAGAAGAAGGACTTCAACACCTTCTGCATCATGGGCGACGGCGAGCAGCAGGAGGGCAACATCTGGGAAGCGGCCATGGAGGCCGCCCACTACAAGCTGGAGAACCTGATCGGCATCGTGGACAACAATCGCCTGCAGATCGATGGCCCGGTGTCGGAGGTCATGAGCATCGATCCCCTGGGCGCCAAGTACCGCGCCTTCGGCTGGGAGGTGCTGCGCATCAACGGCCACGACATGAAGGAGGTCGTCGAGGCCCTCGAAAAGGCCAAGGAAGGCCTGGGCAAGCCGGTGCTGATCATCGCCGAGACCACCAAGGGCAAAGGCGTCAGCTTCATGGAGAACGTGGCCGGATGGCACGGCAAGTCTCCCAACCACGAAGAGATGCTGAAGGGTCTCGGCGAGCTGGGGCTGCTCGACAAGGTCCCTCACGCCGCCCTGCTGGAGAAGGCCAAGGCCTACCAGGCGGAGGCGGAGAAGACGCTCGCCGCCAAGATGCCCAAGTTCCAGGCCGACTACTGGTGGAACTCCGGCAAGAGCATGCAGGTCAAGATGGAGCCCACGCGCAAGGGTTTCGGGCAGTCGCTGCAGGCCCACGGCGACGACGAGCGCGTGGTCTGCCTCGGACTCGACATCTCCGGCTCCATCACCATCAGCGAGTTCTACAGCGGCAAGCCCGAGCGCAAGGAGCGCTGGATCTCATGGGCATCGCCGAGCAGTCGGCCACCGCCGCCGCCGCCGGCCTGGCGAAGGAAGGGAAGCTGCCCGTCTTCGGTACCTACGGCACCTTCGCCGCTGCTCGCAACCTCGACCAGTTGCGCGTCTCTGTCTGCTACGGCAACTTCAACGTCATGGTGGCGGGGGCGCACGGCGGGGTCTCGGTGGGGCCCGACGGCGCCACTCACCAGGCCCTGGAAGACCTGTTCGCCATGTGCGGCATGCCCAATATGGTGGTGGTCGTCCCTTGCGACTCGGTCGAGACCCGCAAGGCCACCGACTTCCTGCTTCTGCAGCACGTGGGGCCGAAGTTTCTGCGCTTTGCGCGCGAGGCCACGCCTATCGTCACCCACGCCGAGACCCCGTTCGTCTTCGGCAAAGCCAACGTCATCCGCCTGCGCCGCGAGGCGGAGCAGTTCGCCGACGCCTTCGACACCGTGCTGGCCAGCCACTACGAGGACGAGAACGAGGACCTGAGCATCCTGGCCTGCGGGCCCATGGTGCCCGAGGCCATGCGCGCCGCATGGATCCTGAAGAGGGAATTCGGCTGGGAGACGCGCGTCCTCAACCTGCACACCATGAAGCCCATCGACGAAGCCGCCATCCTGCGGGCCGCGCGCGAGACCGGGGTGGTCATCACCGCCGAGGAGCACCAGATCGGCGCTCTGGCCTGGCGCGTGAGCGGCGTGCTGACCGAGAGCCCCGAGCTCTACGGCACCCCGGTCATCACCGGGGCCATCGGGGTGAAGGACCGCTTCGGCGAGTCGGGCGCCCCCTGGGAGCTGATCAAGGAGTTCGAGGTCAGCGCCGAACACATCGCCCAGAAGGCGGTCGAGCTCATGCAGGTAAAGAAATCCCGTACCCACGAGAAAGAGCTGGCCGCGGTACGGTAAAATCCCTTCTTTGATCCGAGACTGCCCGGCGCGAGAGGTCACGCCGGCGGCGTCTCCCTGTCGTTTGGGCAGCTATCCCCGCAACCGAAAGAGCGTCATGAAAGAGCAGAAGCGCTTTCGCGTGTTTGCCACCTGCGACATCGGCAAGGACACCTTCGAGATGCTGCGCCAGCGCGGCTACGAGGTGGAGGTGTACGAGGAGATCGAAGCGCCGCCCAAGCAGCTGATCGTGGAGAAGGTGCGCTCGGGCATCGACGGGCTGATCACCACCCTGCGCGATCCCATCGACGCCGAGGTCTTCGAGGCGGGCAAGGGCACGCTCAAGGTGGTGGCCCAGTGCGCCGTGGGCTTCGACAACATCAACCGCGCCGACGCCAACCGCTACAAGATCCCCTTCACCCACACCGCCGACGTGCTCACCGAGGCCACCGCCGAGTTCGCCTTCTTCATCATGGGGGCGCTGGCGCGCAAGCTGTGGAACTCGGAGATCCTGGTGCGGGAGAACAAATGGGGCTCCTGGCATCCCTACCTGCCCTTCCTGGGTGACGAGGTCACGGGCAAGACCATCGCCATCATCGGCACCGGGCGCATCGGCTTGGCCATGATCAAGAAGTCCGTCGGCTTCGACATGAACATCCTGTGCTACGACCCGGTCTACCAGAACCACAAGTTCATCGCCGGCATCCAGGAGATCAAAGACCTGCGCACCAAGCACAAGATGTACGGCGAGCACACCCGGATCAAATACGTGAGCCGCGACGAGGCCCTGAGCCAGGCGGATTTCATCAGTATTCACGTGCCCTTGCTGCGGGAGGGCGAGGCGGACGAGCCCACCCACCACCTCATCAACGAGCGCACGTTGAAGCTCATGAAGAAGAGCGCCTACCTGGTGAATACCTCGCGCGGGCCGGTGGTGGACGAGGCCGCGCTGGCGCGCGCCCTGCGCGAGCGCTGGATCGCCGGCGCGGCGCTGGATGTCTTCGAGAAGGAGCCGTTGCCTCCGGATTCGCCCCTGCGCGATCCCGCCATCGCCGACCGTTGCCGACTCTTCCACCACTTTGCCAGCGGCGCCCGCATCACCCGGCTCTCCACCGATCCCAACAAGGGCATGTCGGGGCGCACCGGCCAGGCCCTCATCGATGTCTTGGAAGGAAACTACGGCGGCGATCCCAGCAAGATGCCGTACGTGGTGAACAAGGAAGCGTTCGAGAAGAAGTAGGCGCATGGAAACCATCGGCACCCTCCGGCACCTGCGCCGCTACCCGGTGAAGAGCATGGCCGGGGAAGACCTGGCGGAGGCCTACGTCAGCTATTCCGGTCTGGTGGGCGACCGCGCCTACGCCTTCGTGCAGCGCGACGGCAATCCCGAATTTCCCTGGCTCACCGCCCGCCAGGTGGAGGAGATGCTGCTCTTCCGGCCGCGGTTTACGGCGCCGCCCGAAGCGGTGGCGCACTATCCCGACTCGACGCGCTATGGCATCGAAGTGACCACGCCTCAGGGACAGAAGCTCGACATCAACGACCCCCGCCTCAAAGAGCAGCTGGAAAAGCGCCTAGGCCGCGAGATCTGGCTTCGCTTCTCGGAGCGTGCCATGACCGACGCCCGCCCGGTCTCGCTCTTCGGCCTGCCCACCGCCGCCGCGTTGTCGCAAGAGGTGGGCATCTCTCTCCACCCGCACCGCTTCCGCGCCAACTTCTACGCCGAGTGGAAGGAGGCCGGCCCCTACTTCGAAGACACGCTGGTGGGCCGCACCCTGCAGGTGGGCGAGCAGTGCCTGCTCCACGTCTCCAAGAAGGACGGGCGGTGCAAGATCATCACCCTGGACCCGGAGACAGCCGCCGCCTCACCCCAGGTGCTGGCCACGGTCGCCCAGAAACACGAGGGCTGCATTGCGGTCTATCTGGTGGTGCTGCGGGAGGGCGTGGTGCGGACGGGCGACAGTATCAGGATTGCAGATTGAAGATTTCAGATTGCAGATTACCGAATGGCACGCGCGAGCTAACTTTCAAATCTTCAATCTACAATCTGCAATCTTCAATTAACGCGCCGCCAGCGCGCCCACCAGCGACTGCATCACCTTGAAGCCGTCGGTCATCCCCAGTTCGGGCTCGGAAGCGCGCTCGGGGTGGGGCATCATGCCCAGCACGTTGCGCCCCTCGTTGCAGATGCCGGCGATGTTGTCGAGCGAGCCATTGGGGTTGGCGGCGGCCGTGATCTCGCCTTGCGGCGTGGCGTAGCGGAAGACGACGCGGTTTTCCCGCCGCAGCTTCTCCAGGGTCTCGGCGTCGCAGAAGTAGTTACCTTCCATGTGCCCGATGGGGATCTTCAGCACCTCGCCCTTACGGCAGAGCTGGGTGAAGGGGGTCTCGGCGTTCTCCACCCGCAGATAGACGGGCTTGCAGACGTACTTGAGCCCGGCGTTGCGCAGCATCGCGCCCGGCAGCAGGCCGGCCTCCAGCAGGATCTGGAAGCCGTTGCAGATGCCCAGTACCAGGCCGCCCGCGGCGGCGAATTTCTTCACCGCTTCCATGATGGGAGCGAGGGCGGCGAGGGCGCCCGTCCTCATGTAGTCCCCGTAGGCGAAGCCCCCGGGCACGATCACGGCATCGCAGTTCTGGAGGTCGTGGGAGTCGTGCCAGAGGAAGGTGACCGGCTGCTGGGCCACCTGGCCGAGCACGTGGTAGGCGTCGTGGTCGCAGTTGGACCCGGGAAAGATGATGACCCCGAACTTCATCGCGGCTCGCTTTCCGTGGAGAGGGCCACAGAAAAGTCTAGCACGGCCGCGCAAGTCCGCCCTCCGGAGGAAGCAGGCTCGCCACCTGCTTCCTCCGGGCGGAGGCGTCTAGAGGTTGTCGTCTCCGGGGGGCGGAGGCGCGGTCGCCGGCCCCGGCGCTTGCGGCGGTCCCGGCATGCCTGGCCGGGCGGGCGGCGCCATGCGATGCTCCTGCTCGCGCGATTGCTGAATGGCGCGCAGTTTCTTCCACTGCTCCACCGTCAGCACCTTGCGGATGTCGAGCATCATCATGGTGTTGGCCTTTTCCAGTCTGGCGCGAGTGGCCAGCACCTGGTCGATCTGGGCGCTGATCTTGCCCTCGTCCATCTGGTCGGCGTCCACAAGGGACTGCAGGATGGTTTCCTGGATCTCCACGTCGGCGCGCATTTTGATCAGGTCCAGGCGCGCGTTCAGGAAGGTCTCCTCGATCTGCTTGATCTGGGCGTCCGAGAGTTGCAGTTGGCGCACGATCTCGGAGTCCTTCCACCACGCACCCAGGTCGCCGGGACGATTGGTGCGGACGTAGAAGACGTCGCCGCCGCGAGCATGCGGGGTCCCCGGGGGCGG
>DASPRL010000114.1 GCA_035624475.1 Terriglobales bacterium | reverse complement strand
GTAGCGTAGCCTGGCCGGAGTAGGGCAGGTGATAGCTGACCTGGAAGCGGGTCTCCCCGGGACGTAGCGGGAAGCCGAAGAAGTAGCGCCCCTTCTCCGAGGTGGGCACCGGGTCCTTGGTCAGCGGCATGCCGCCGGACGACTCGGCCATGCCGGAATCGATCTGCGCTCCCTCGGGCAGGTAGAACTCGAAGGGGCGGTCGCCCATCACGGTGCGCGGCGGGGCGGAACTGTTGGTGACCACGAACAGGCGGGTGACCTGCAGGGTGGAGGAGTCCGCCTGCAGGCTCATGACGTCGGCGGTGAGGCTGACGCCCTCGATGCTGTGGCCGACCACGTCGTAGACGTCCACGTCGGCGGAGGTGGTGCCCGGAGGCGCCGGCTTGAAGTACGCTACGCCCTGGTGCGTCACCCGCACCAGGTGGGGGCTGGAGGGATCGTCGAGCGCGATGGAGAAGCGGCCGCGGCCGTCGGTCTTGACGCTGGCCGACTCTTCCATGCCCTGGCCCAGCTTGAGGAGGGCGACGCTGTCGCCGGCGGAGGGTTTGCCGGTGGTCTTGTTGGTGACGGTGCCGGTGAGGGAAGCCGCCGAGGCCCAAGCGCCCAGGGCGAGCACGGCGAGCACGACGCGGAGGATTCTTCCTGCCATTCTGGGTCCTTATTTCTTTCTGCGAGCCTGGCTCTCCAGGCGGTCGATCTCGGCCAGCACGTTGGCGGCCTCCAGCTCGAGTGAGGCCTTCATGGCCTGGTAGTCGGCGTCGGGGAACTTGCCCGCCTTGTACTCGAAGTTGAGGTCGCGCAGGTTGTCGTACACCACTTCCTTGCGCTCCAGCAGGTAGGCGAGCCGGGTCTTCTCCGGGGCTGCGTGCACGTCCTCCTGGAAATAGAAGATGTAGAAAAGGACACCCGCGGTGAGCAGGAGCGAAGCCGCCCAGGCGAAGGCCGGGTTCATAGCTCGGTCTCCTTGCGGGCGAGTTCGCGGTAGAGGTCGAGGTCGGGGCTGGCTCCGGGCTGCGCAGCGGCGGGGATGGAGGCAGGCCGCAGCGCCCACTTGCGCACCACCAGAACGACCAGCGCCAGGCCTCCCAGCAAGGCCAGATAGGGCATGATCCAGGCCACGCGGTTGAAGCCGGTGGTGGTGGGCGCGGCCAGCACCACGGTGCCGTACTTCTGCACGAAGGCCTGCAGGATGAGGTCGTCCGAGTCGCCGCGCTCGATGCCGGCCTGCAACTCGTTACGCATGGTGTCGGAGTAGGTGCAGCCCACGTGGTTGCACTCCAGCAGCACCTGGTTGCAGCCGCAGCGGCACATCAGCTTGTGCCCCAGCTTGTCGAAGCGGGCGGTGCTGTCGCCGGCGCCCAGGGTGAGGAAGGCCAGGGCGGCGACGGCGGCCAGCGTGAGCAGGCGCTTGCGGAGCATCAGTCGCTCACCTCCACGGGAGCGGCGCGGCGCTTGCCGGAGGCGGGAGCGCGCGCGGGCGCCAGCTTGCTGGCGGGCAGCGGCGGCACCAGGGCCACCAGCGTCCCGAAGAGCACCACGAAGAAGCCAATCCAGATCCAGACCACCAGCGGGTTCAGGTGGGCGCGGATGATGGGTCGCTCCGTGTCCTGGTTGCGTCCGGCGTAGACCAGGTAAAGGTCCTGCGCCAGGCCGGAGCGATTGGCCACCATAGTCGCGGTCTGCTCGCTGGCGGTGTAGAAGCGCCGCTCGGGATACATGGTGGCGATCTGCCGGCCGCCGCGGTAGACATCGAGGATGGCGGACTCGCTGGAATAGTTGGGCTGGTCGGTACCCCGCGGGGACCCGCTGCCGTAGTTCTCCGACTGGGTGTAGGAGCGGCAGACCAGGGTGTAGGGACCCAGGGTCATCCTGTCGCCGAAGCCCATCTCCTGCTCTTTTTCCTGGTTGAAGGCGGCGCCCGCGAAGCCCAGGAACATGAGCACGATGCCGAAGTGCACCAGGTAGCCGCCGTAGCGGCGGGTGTTGCGGCGGGTGAGCAGCACCACCCCGCCCGCCAGGCTACTGCCGGTGTGGGAGGCGATGACGCGGGCCCCGCGCCAGAACTCGCTCAGGATGGTGAGCGCCACCATCATGCCCAGGGAGATGGCGGTCCAGGAATAGAAGGCGGCCAGCTCGCGCCAGGGGCGCATGCCGAAGAGTACCAGCAGCAGGGCCACCGCCAGGCCGCCCAGCGCCGGCCAGGTGAAGTTGCGCTTCAGGCTTTCCAGCGAGGTGCTGCGCCAGGCCAGCAGCGGGCCCACGCCGGTGAGCAGCAGCAGCAGCAGCGCCACCGGGATCATCACCCGGTTGAAGAAGGGCGGGCCCACCGTGATCTTGTGGTCGGTGACCGCTTCCGAGAGCACCGGGAAGAGCGTCCCCCAGAGCACGGTGAAACAGGCGGCCAGGAAGAGCAGGTTGTTGAACAGGAAGCTGGACTCGCGCGAGACCAGCGACTCCAGCTTGTTCTCGCTCTTCAGGTGGTCGTAGTTCTTGAAGAAGAAGAAGAGGCAAGCAACGACGACCAGGCCCAGGAAGACGAAGAACCAGGTACCGATCGAAGACTGGGCGAAGGCGTGCACCGAACTCACGATGCCGGAGCGGGTGAGCAGGGTGCCAAAGATGCACAGCAGGAAGGTGCAGAAGATCAGCCACACGTTCCACACCTTCATCATGCCGCGCTTCTCCTGCATCATCACCGAGTGCAGGAAGGCGGTGCCGGTGAGCCAGGGGAAAAAGGAGGCGCTCTCCACCGGGTCCCAGCCCCAGTAGCCGCCCCAGCCCAGCACGCTGTAGGCCCAGTGCATGCCCAGCACGATGCCGCAGGAGAGAAAGAGCCAGGTCACCATGGTCCAGCGGCGGGTGATGTGGATCCACTTCTCGCCGGGGTAGCGCATGATGAGCGCGCCCAGGGCGAAGGCGAAGGGCACGCTGAAGCCCACGTAGCCCAGATAGAGCATGGGCGGGTGGATGACCATCTCGGGATACTGCAGCAGGGGATTGAGTCCGTTGCCGTCCGCAGGCAGGTTGCCCACCATCATGGCGAAAGGATTCGCCGCCACGTTCAGCAGCAGCAGGAAGAAGACCTGCACCGCCGCCAGGATGACGGAGGCGTGGGCCACCAGCCGGACGTCCACCCGGTGACGCACCCGCAGCACGAAGCCGTAGGCGGAGAGCAGGAAGGCCCAGAACAGCAGGGAGCCCTCCTGGCCCGACCACAGGGCGCTGAACTTGTAGATCAGGGGCAGGGCGCGGTTGCTGTGATGGAAGATGTAAGCGACGGAGAAATCGTTCTGGTAGGTGGCGGTGATGAGGGCCAGCATGGCCACGCTGACGGCAAGGAAGACGCCGATGCCGGCGCGGCGCGCGGTCTCGCCCAGGCGGTCGGCATTCTCGTGCACGCGCAGCAGGGCCAGGGTCCCGGCGACCAGAGAATAGACCGCAAGCGCCAACCCAAGAAGAAGCGCGAAAGTGCCCAACGCCGGCATGCGTGAAGTCCTCTATTTTTCCAGAGACGGGGCGCGCCAAGCAAATCCCGCCGATTCCCGGAACGAGACCATTCCTGAAGCGGGCGAAAGTGCGCTCATTTTACACCGGCGGCGGCTCCTTTCGCCGCCGACCCTCGTAGGGTGGAGATAAGAGCCTGCGCGCCGCCTCGGTGTCCGCCGCCGGCGGCAAGGGGGAGGCCATGAAGACCATCCTGGTGGCCGACGACGAAGCTAGCATCCGCGTCCTCATCCGCACCACCCTGGAGAATCCGGAGTGCCGCATCCTGGAAGCGGCGACGGGAGCCGCCGCCCTGTCCATGGCCGGGCGGCTGCTTCCCGAACTGATCGTCCTGGACTGGATGATGCCGGGGATCAGCGGGCTGGATGTGCTGCGCGCCCTGCGCAACGATCCCCGCACCGCCGCCATCCCGGTGATCATGGTCACCGCCATGGGCCAGGAGAGGCACCGGGCGGAGGGCCTGGCCCTGGGCGCGCAAGCCTACCTGGTGAAGCCGTTCAGTCCTCTGGAACTGCTGCAATTGACGCAGCAGGTGCTGGAGGCGGGCGGCCCGGAGGAGAGCCATGACGACCGCGCCCAGCCAGAACGGGACCGCACCGCAAAGACAGCTTGAGGCGGCCCAGCAGCAGTTGCTGCAGTACGCCCGCGACCTGAACCGTGTCTTCCAGACCGAGCACGAAAAGGAAGCGGCGCTGCGCTCCACCACCCGGCAGTTGCTGAGCTTCGCCCAGGACCTGAACCACGCTTTCCGGGAGGAGCAGCAGAAGGCGCGGGAGCTGGAGCGCGCCTACCACGACACCCTGCAGCGGCTGCTGCGGGCCTCGCACTACAAGGACCAGGACACGGGGGCGCACAACCAGCGCCTCGCCCACTACGCCCGCACCCTGGCCCTGTTCCTGGGCTGGGCGCGGGAGGAGGCGGAGCAGCTGTTCGCCGCCACTCCCATGCACGACATCGGCAAGATCGGCGTTCCCGACGCGGTGCTGTTCAAACCCGGACCGCTGGACGAGAGCGAGTGGAACCTGCTCAAGCGGCACACCACCTTCGGGGCCAGCCTGATGGCGGGCTCCACCTCGCCCCTGCTGGAGATGGCGCGCAAGATCGCCCTCTACCATCACGAACGCTGGGACGGCTCCGGCTATCCCCAGGGGCTGCGGGGGGAGGAGATCCCCCCTTGCGCCCACCTGGTGATGCTGGCCGACCAGTACGACGCGCTGCGCAGCGAGCGGCCTTATAAGCCGGGACTGAGCCACGAGCGCGTGCGCGAGATCCTGCTGGAGGGCGACGGGCGAACCCTGCCGCAACACTTCCAGTCTCTCCTGCTGGAGGCCTTCCGTGAACTGCAGGGCAAGTTCGAGGAGATCTACGAGCGCTTCCGCGCCTCGGCGCGGCGGGCGGCCTAGCGAGGTGTGATGTGAGCAAAGCGATCGCGGGCCGGATGCAGAGGATGGCCGACGGTGCGGCCGTGCTGGTTACGGCGTTGGGGACCACGATCCTGCTGGGGTACGCCTTGGGCCGGCTGGCGCTGGCCAGCTTCGTGTCGGGATATACCGTCGCCCGTCCCAATGCCGCTGTGGGCCTTTTGCTGGGAGGGACAGCGCTGCTGCTGTTGCGGCGGGGAGGGGCAGGGGGTTGGCGTCGGCGCGCCGGCCGCGCCAGCGCCCTGGGAATGCTGGTGATCGGGGCGGCCACCTTGAGCGAGTACCTCTTCGGCTGCAACCTGGGCATCGACCAACTGCTGTTTCAGGAAGCGGTGCGAGCGTTACCCTCACTGGTTCCTGGGCGCATGTCGGCGCTCAGCGCATTCAGCTTGGCGTTGCTGGGAGGTGGGCTGCTGGGTCTGGACTGGGAGCCGCGGCGGGGTTGGCGGCCGGCGCAGTGGTGCTCCCTGGCCTCGCTGGCAACCGGCCTGCTGGTCCTGCTGGGCTACACCTTCGGAGAAAGGGGCCTGACCAGTTTCGGGGCTTCCGTCTCCATGTCCATCCCGGTGGCCCTGGGCCTGGCCGCGCTGGCGGTGGGGCTGCTGCTGGCGCGTCCGGAGCGCGGCTGGATGCGGCTGGCGAGCAGCGAGTGGGCGGGCGGTGTCATGCTGCGCGCCTGGTTTCCCCTGGCTCTAGGCACCATCTGGCTGGTGGGCTGGCTGAGCCTCGCGGGTGCGCGCACCGGCTGGTACAGCACCAGCGTCGACCAGGTGTTCTTCGCGGTCCCGCTCATCTTCCTGTTTGCGCTCTTCATCTATCTGGCGGCGCGTTCGCTGGAGCGCATGGATGAGGAGCGCCGGCGCAAGACGGAGGAGGTGGAGCAGTTCAACCGCGAGCTGGAAGCGCGGGTGGAGCGGCGCACCGCCGAGCTGGGGCAGACCGTCTCCCTGCTGGAGCGGGAGATGGAGGAGCGCAAGCAGGCGGAAGAGCAGGTGCGGAGGGCCGCCCTCTACAGCCGCAGCCTGCTGGAGGCCAGCCTGGATCCCCTGGTCACCATCAGCAAGGACGGCAAGATCATGGACGTGAACCGGGCCGCCGAGGAAGCGACCGGGGGGGCGCGGGAGAAGCTCATCGGCAGCGACTTCTCGGAGTACTTTACCGAGCCGGAGCAGGCCCGCCGGGGCTACGAACTGGTCTTCGCCCAGGGGTTTGTGCAGGACTATCCGCTCGCCATTCGGCATGTCTCGGGGCGGGTGACCGAGGTGCTCTACAACGCCACCGTCTTCAAGAACGAGGCCGGGGAGGTGGAGGGGGTCTTCGCGGCCGCCCGCGACATCACCGAACGCAAGCAGGCGGAGGAGGAAATCCGTCGCCTCAACGCCGAATTGGAGGTGCGGGTGCGGCAGCGCACCGCCGAGCTGGAGGAATCCAACCGCGAACTGGAGTCCTTCACCTACTCGGTCTCCCACGACCTGCGTGCTCCCCTGCGTCACCTGGACGGCTTCTCCAAGATCCTGCTGGAAGAGTACGGGCCCCGGCTGGACGAAGGCGGGCGCAACTACCTGGAGCGCGTGCGCCACGGCGCCCAGTTCATGGGCCGGCTGGTGGACGACCTGCTGAACCTGTCGCGCGTGGGCCGGCAGGCACTCTCCGTGCAGATCACCGGCTTGGGATCGCTGGTCGAAGAGGCGCGGAAGGAGCTGGCGGCGGAGGCGCAGGGCCGGGAAGTGGAGTGGAAGATCGGGGAACTGCCCTTCGTGGAATGCGATCCCGGGCTGATGAAGCAGGTGGTGGCCAACCTGCTCTCCAACGCGCTCAAGTTCACCCGCCCGCGGGCACGCGCGGTCATCGAGCTGGGGCAGCGGCCCGGCGACGGCGCCCCCGTCGTCTTCGTGCGCGACAACGGCGTGGGCTTCAGCATGAAATACGCCGACAAGCTCTTCGGCATCTTCCAGCGCCTGCACCGGCAGGAGGACTTCGCAGGCACCGGGGTGGGGCTGGCCACGGTGGCGCGCATCCTGCGCAAGCACGGCGGTCGAGTGTGGGCGGAGGCGGAACTGGACAAGGGAGCGACCTTTTATTTCACGCTGGGCGCCGCGGAGGTTTCCGGGGCGGAGCCGGCAGAAAGCGTCGAGGTGGCGGCATGAACAAGTTTGTGGTCGAGATCCTGCTGGTGGAAGACAACGACAACGACATCGAACTGACCCTGCACGCGCTGCGCAGCGAGAAGCTGGGCAACCACATTCATGTGGTGCGCGACGGGGAGGAGGCCCTGGCCTTCCTTCGTAGTCCGGAGTTCCAGCCGAATGGCGCGGTCGCCCCGCCCAAGGTCATTCTGCTGGATCTGAAGCTGCCCAAGGTGAGCGGACTGGAGGTGCTGCGCGCGGTCAAGGGCGATCCTGTGCTGAAGCTGATTCCGGTGGTAGTGCTGACTTCCTCCAAGGAGGAGCAGGACATGGTGGAGAGCTACCGCCTGGGAGTGAACAGCTACCTGCAGAAGCCGGTGGACTTCGACAGCTTCCGGGCCATGGTGAAGGAGCTGGGGCTGTACTGGTTGGTGATCAACCAGCCGCCGCCAGTCGTGGTCGCGGCCCAGGAGGTCGCGTGAGCGGGAAGCCATGAGCGCCTCCGATCCATCGCCGGCCTCGAGCCCACGCCGCCTGCGGGTGCTGTTCATCGAGGACAGCCCGGAGGACGTGGAACTCTGCCTCCACGAATTGCGTAAGGCCGGCTTCGAAGTGGAGGGCGATCGGGTGGAGACCCCGTTCGAACTGGCGGAGCGGCTGGGCGAGGGCCGCTACGACATCGTGCTCTCCGACTACCGCCTGCCGCAGTGGACCGGCCTGGACGCCTTCCACACCCTGCAGCAGATGGGCGCCGAGCTTCCTTTGCTGCTGGTGACGGGCACGCTGGGCGACGAGCTGGCGGTGGAGTGCCTGAAGAAGGGCGTGCGCGACTACGTGCTCAAGGAGAAGCTGGCCCGCCTGCCCTTCGCGGTGGAGCGGGCGCTGCGCGAGAAGGCGCTGGAGGACGAGCGGCAGCAGGCGGCGGCGGAGCGCGAGCGCCT
Source organism: Terriglobales bacterium (assembly GCA_035624475.1). Lineage (NCBI taxonomy): Bacteria > Pseudomonadati > Acidobacteriota > Terriglobia > Terriglobales > Terriglobales bacterium. Next base: position 12,576 of record DASPRL010000114.1, on the reverse strand, counting down.
GCTGCGCCAGACCCAGGAGCGCATGAAGGAGCTCACCTGCATCTACCAGGTGACGCGGGCAGTGCAGCGTGGGGTCTCGATGCGGGAGATCGTGCGCGAGGTGGCCACCCTGATCCCGGCGGCCATGCAGTGGCCGGAGATGGCGTGGGCGCGCGTGCGCTACGAGGCGGATGAGGCGGTTTCCGCCGGCTTCCGCGAGAGCCCGTGGCGGCTGGGGGCTCCCCTGCTGGTCAAAGGCGAGGAACGCGGGCAGGTGGAGGTCTTCTACGCCGAGGCGCTCCCGCAAGCTGGCGGTGTCCCCTTCCTGCCGGAAGAAAGGGAACTCATCGCCAGCATCGCGCGCTCCCTGAGCGAGGCCGCCGAGCACCTGGGGGCGGAGGAGGCGCTGGCGCGCAGCGAGGCCCACTTCCGCGCCCTCATCGAGCAGACCCACGACCTCATCACCGTCACTTCTGCGACCGGCACCATCCTCTACCAGAGCCCGGCGGCGCTGCGCATGCTGGGCTATGAGGCGGGGGAGATGCTGGGCCAGAGCGGCCTGGAGTTCGTGCACCCCGACGACCGCGAGCGGGTGGCGGCGGCGCTGGCGGAAGGGATCCAGACGCCGGGGAAGTTCGAGGCCCTGGAGTATCGCTGCCGGCACAAGGACGGGAGCTGGCGGGCCCTGCTCGCGGTGGGGGTGAACCTGCTGGCGGACCCGGCGGTGCACGGGGTGGTGGTCAGCGCCCGCGATATCACCGAACGCAAGCGCATGGAACGGCGGCTGGAGTTTTCCGACGCCATCATCCGCCACCTCGGCGCCCTGGTGCTGGCGGTGAACGCGGAGGGCTGGATCACGTATGCCGCCCCCTCCATCAAGTCCATCCTCGGATACGAGCCGGAGGAGGTCCTAGGCGAGGACTGGTGGCGGCTCAGCCGTGGAGATCCCGAACAAGCCCGGCGCGAGCAGGAGTACGTGATCGACGTCCTCAGGGGCGCGAGAGAGATTACCAAGGAGCCCTACGAGCGCTGTGTCCGCCACCGCGACGGCTCCTGCCGCTGGATCTTGTGGCAGGACACCCGCGGTCCTGGAAATCTGCTGCTGGGAGTGGGCCACGACGTCACGCGGCTGCACGAGGCGGAAGAGGCGCTGCAGCGGGCGCACGCCGAGCTGGAGACCCGTGTGCAACAGCGCACCGCCGAACTGGCGCGCGCCAACCAGGGATTGCGCCGCAGCGAGAGCCGCTACCGCCTGCTCATGGAGCAGGCCGCCGACGCCATCCTGCTGCTGGCTCCGGGCGGGCGTCTCACCGGGGCCAGCGGCCGCGCCTGCGAACTGCTGGGCTACAGCCGGGAAGAGCTGCTGCAGATGTCCATCCTCGACCTCGTGCATCCCGACCCGGCGAAAACGCGTGAAGTCGGAGAGCGGCTGACGACCGGCGAACTCGTCCTGCTGGAAGAGGAATTCCGCAGTAAGAACGGGGAATGGATCCCGGTGGAGATCAGCGTGCGTCGCATCAGCGAGGACGAAGAGCAGTTGATCGCGCGCGACATTCGCGAGCGCCGGCGGGCCCAGGAGGCCCAGGAGCAGCTGGCGGCGGTGCTGCGGGCCACCTCCGACTTCGTGGCCACGGCCGAGCTCACCGGCACGCTGCTCTACATGAATGCGGCAGGCCGAAGGATGGTCGGCTTCGGGGAAAATGAGGACCTGGCCCAGCACAGCCTGGGCGAGCTGCTGTCCCAGGGAACGCGGGCCATCCTGGAGCGCGAGGTCATGCTGGGCGGCGCCTGGACGGGAGAAGGGGCGCTGCTCGGCCCCGCCGGGCAGGAGATCCCGGTGCTGATGGCGGCCAGCGTGCACCAGCGGCCCTGCGCCGGGCCGCAGTTCCTGTCGGTGGTGGCTCACGACATCACCCAGCGCAAGCAGCTGGAGAACGTGAAGGACGAGCTAGTGAGCATGGTCAGCCACGAATTGCGTACGCCTCTGTCTTCGTTGCGCGGCTTTGCCGAGCTCATGCTCACCCGCGACTACGACGAGGGCAAGCGCCGCGAGTTCCTCAGCATCATCCACAAGGAGAGCAAGCGGCTGGCCGACCTGATCAACAACTTCCTCGACCTGCAGCGCATCCAGTCGGGCAAGCAGGTCTACAACTTCGAGGCGCTGGACCTGGAGGCGCTGCTGCGGGAGGCGGCCAGCCTGTTCCAGCCGGCGAGTCCGCAGCACCGCCTGGAGTTGGCGCTGGCAGCGCCCCTGCCCGCGGCCCGGGGCGACCGCGACCGCGTTCGCCAGGTGCTGGCCAACCTGGTGGCCAACGCCATCAAGTACTCGCCCGAGGGCGGAGAGGTGGGGCTGGGCGCCGGGCAGGAGGGCGGCGAACTCAGGATCTGGGTCTCCGACCAGGGCATCGGCATTCCTGCCGAGATCCTGCCTCGCCTCTTCACCAAGTTCTACCGCGCGGACAACGCCGTGAACCGCGGCATCGCCGGCACCGGCCTGGGCCTGGCCCTGGTGCGGCAGATCGTGGAGAACCACCTCGGGCGGGTGTGGGCGGAGAGCACACCCGGCAAGGGCAGCACCTTCTACTTCACCCTGCCGCTGGCGGAAGAAGTCCGCGAAGCGGCCTGATCCTCCCGGCGCGGAAGCTCAGGAGGCGGAGCGGACGCCGTAGCGGGCGCGCACTTCGGCCTCCGCGCGCAGCCAATCGTCCTGGTCGAAGCCGTGCTGGCCTCCGCGCTCCTCATAAAGCTGGTAAGCGCGGCGGCGGATCTCCTCTTCCATGCGAGTCAGCTCCTCGGGGGAACTCTTGGGCTTGAGGACTGCGACCGGGCGCTTGGCGGGAGGGTTGAGACTGGGTGCGGGCTTGCTGTCGCTTGGCTTTGCCATGGGATTCACTCCTGAGGGTCGGTTCGGGGTTGCAAGGGGAGGCCGAAGCAGGAGAGCGCGTCTCCCGGGGCCCACGGCTGCCCCCTACTATACTGCGGCGCAGAAACGAAAGCACGAGGGGAGCCAGTGCGACTTCAATGGAAATCGTGGGAGCGGGTGGGTGCGCGCGTGACCGCCAGGGGCAGCACGCACGCCGCCTTCACCGAGATCACGCCGTCCTGGTTCTGCAGCGCGCCTTCGATGAGCAGGAAACTCTCGCTGACCACCGTGAAGCGGTTCTGGGTGAAGACGTCGGGAGTGAGGATGGCGTTGGCGATGCCGGTCTCGTCCTCCAGGCTGAGGAAGACGAAGCCGCGGGCGCAGCCGGGGCGCTGGCGCGCGATGACGCAGCCGGCCACGCGCACGCGCCGGCCCTGGGGCAGGCGTCCGAGGTCGCAAGCGCGGCGCACGCCCAGGGCGTCGAGGCGGGCGCGCTGGTAGGCCATGGGATGAGGACCTGTGGTCAGGCCGGTACCGCGGAAGTCGGCGACCAGGCGCTCTTCGTCGCGCATGGGTGCGAGTGGCGAGGCGGTTCCGTCCTCGGGGACGCTGCACAGCAACGGGCCGGGCCGGCGCACCGCGCGCTCCACCTGCCAGAGAGCGTCTCTGCGATGGAACCGAGTTCTCGGTTCCCGGTTCCCAGTTCCCAGTTGGTTCTTTCCGGCTACGCGGCGTTCGTTTTCTGGGAACTGGGAACTGGGAACTGGGAACTCACTGGCCACTGACCACTGATCACTGGCCACTCGATTCAGCGCCCCGATCTCCGCCAGCAGCACCAGTTCGTTCTTGCGCAGCTCCGGGACGCGGCGGGCCAGGTCGTCGATGGAATGGAAGGGCGCGCGTGCGCGTTCTGCCAGCAGCGCGCGCGCCGCCTCCTCGCGCAGTCCGCGGGCGTAGCGCAAGCCGAGTCTTACGGCAAATCCACTTCCACCACGGAGGCACGGAGACACGGAGGTTTTTTGAATATTGTCCTCCTCCGTGCCTCCGTGTCTCCGTGGTGGGTTTTCAGTCTCGAGCGTACACCGCCACTCCGAGCGCATCACGTCGATGGGCAGGAGGCGCAGGCCGTGGCGCTGCGCGTCCTTCACCAGGGTGGCGGGACTGTAGAAGCCCATGGGCTGGTTGTTGAGCAGGGCGGCGGTGAAGGCGGCCAGGTAATGACATTTCAAATAGGCGCTGGCATAGGCCAGCAGGGCGAAGCTGGCAGCGTGGGATTCGGGGAAGCCGTAGAGCGCGAAGGAGGTGATGGACTGCACGATCTGCTCCTGGGCTTCGGGGGCGATGCCGTTGCGCATCATGCCGGCGCGCAGCCGCTCTTCGATCTCGCGCATGCGCGCCTGCGAGCGCTTGAAGCCCATGGCGCGGCGCAGTTCCTCGGCCTCGCCTCCGCTGAAGCCGGCAGCGATCATGGCCATGCGCAGCAGTTGTTCCTGGAAGAGCGGCACCCCCAGGGTGCGTGCCAGCACCGGCTCCAGCGAGGCATGCGGGTAGCTGACCGGCTCGCGCCCCTGCCGGCGCTTCAGATACGGGTTCACCATCTGTCCCACGATGGGCCCGGGGCGGATGATGGCCACCTCCACCACCAGGTCGTAAAAGCGCTTGGGGCGCAGGCGCGGCAGGCAGGACATCTGCGCCCGGCTCTCCACCTGGAACATACCCACGGTGTCGGCCTGCTCGAGTGCGGCGTAGACGGCGGGGTCGTCGGGCGGCAGGTGGGCGAGCTCCACCGGCTCGCCGTAGTCGCGATGGATGAAGGTGAGCGCGTCCTCGAGCGCCGCCATCATGCCCAGACCCAGCAGGTCCACCTTGATGATGCCCAGGTCGGCGCAGTCTTCCTTGTCCCACTGCACCACCACGCGCCCGGGCATGGCGGCGGGCTCGAGTGGCACCACGGAATCGAGCGTGCCCTGGCAGATCACCATCCCGCCGGAGTGCTGGCCGAGATGGCGAGGCAGGTCCTGCACCGCCTGGCAGAGTTCGAAGAACTTGCGAATGCGGGGATGGCGGAGGTCGAAGCCGGCGTCGGCGAACTGGCGCTCGCGAGTGTCCTTCGGATCCTGGTATTCCCAGTGGCCGACGGTGGCGGAGAGCCGCCCCAGGGTCTCGGAATCGAAGCCCAGCACTTTGCCTACCTCGCGCGCCGCCGAGCGTCCGCGGTAGGTGATGACGTTGGCGGTCATGGCGGCGCCGCGCTCGCCGTAGCGCTGGTAGAGGTACTGGATGACGCGCTCGCGCTGCTCGCCCGAGGGCAGGTCGAGATCGATGTCGGGCCACTCGCCGCGCTCCTCCGAGAGGAAGCGCTCGAAGAGCAGCTCCATGCCCACGGGGTCCACCGCGGTGATGCCCAGGGAGTAGCAGACGGCGGAGTTGGCGGCGGAGCCGCGTCCCTGAGCGAGGATGCCCTGCTCGCGGCAGAAGCGCACCAGGTCCCAGACGATGAGGAAGTAGCCGGCCAAGTCGAGCTTTTCGATGAGCGCCAATTCGCGCTCGATCTGGCGGCGGGCGCGGGTGCGCAATTCGGCGGTAGCGCGGCCGTAGCGCGCCTGCGCGCCTTCCTGGGTGCGCGCGCGCAGGGACGAGTTCATGGTCTCACCCGCAGGCACGGGATAGCGCGGGAACTGGTAGCCCAGGTCGGCGAGCGTGAACTCCAGGCGCGCGGAGAGCGCTTCCGTGTTGGCGATGGCTTCGGGCAGATCGGCGAAAAGCTCCGTCATCGCGGCGGCGGACTTCAGGTGACGCTCGGAGTTGCGGGCCAGCAAGCGCCCGGCGGTGGCCAACGTGCGGTGATGGTGGAGGCAGGTGAAGACGTCGAGTACCTCGCGGCGCTCGGCCGCAGCGTAAGCCACGCTGTTGGTGGCCACCAGCGGCAGGCCGAGCGCGTGCGCCAGCATGACCGCGGCCTGGTTGCGGGCCTCTTCGCCGCGCTCGAAGTGGCGCTGCAATTCGACGTACACGCGGTCACGGCCGAAGAGCGCGATCCATCGCTCCAGGCAGCGGCGCCCGGCTTCCATGCCGCCCTGGGCCAGGGCCGCAGCCAGCGGACCGTCGTCGCCGCCGGTCAGGCAGATGAGCCCGGCAGCGTGCGCAGCAAGATCGTCCGCAGTGGCGGCAGTCTCTTCCGGCTGCGCGTGCTTGGGCGCACGCAGTTTCATCCGCGTGATCAGGCGGCAGAGGTTCTGGTAGCCGGTGCGGCTCTCCACCAGCAGGGGAAGACGGAACGTTTCATGTTTCATGTTTCGGGTTTCAAGCTGGCCGGGATCGCGTGAAACTTGAAACGTGAAGCCTGAAACCGTGATCTCGCTTCCGATGTGCGCGCGCACGCCCAGCCGCTTGGCCGCCAGGTGAAAGCGCGGGGCGCCGTAGACGCCGTCGGCGTCGAGCAGCGCCAGGGCGGGCAGTCCCAGACGGGCGCACTCTTCCGCCAGTTCCTCCGGCAGGGAAGCGCCCTGCAGGAAGCTGAAAGCGGAGCGGGCATGAAGCTCGGAATACATTGTTCATTTATTGACTTATTCATTTATTGATTTCGAAGGATGCTGCATCCGGGTTTGTCAATGAATAAATGGATAAATCAATAAATGGATAAATCTCCTCAGTCATACTCTCCTTCCACGAACCATCCGTTGCCCTCGCGATAGATGCGGTAGGAAGAATTGCCTTCTGCGGTGGCGAGGACCACGTCCCACTCCTCGCGCGCCCAGCCCTGCTCGGTCCACCACTCGCCGGAGTTGTGCCAGGGCCCGGCGAGGTCGAGCACCGTGGCGCGCGCGCCGCGGAAGAAGACACTCACCGGGCGTCCGTTCCGCGCCTGCACACGCGCGGGCAGCGGCGGGCGGAAGCGGCGCACCGCCAGCCGCGCTCTTTTTTGTCTGTCATCCTGAGCGAGCGCGAAGCGCGAGTCGAAGGACCTTGCGTTTCGCTCCCTGGGCTTTAGCCTCTGCGGCGCGATCCGGAAGCGCTGCATGCGATGCGCGTCGGGGCGATGCGAGTCGAGGATCTCCACCGCGCCCAGCCGCTTTTCACCCACTACTCGGCCCAAGCGGGCCAGCGTCAACTCCAGCTTTTCCGGCTCCGGCGCCAAAGGGAGAAACAGACCGCTCTGCCCGGGGCGCGGCGGCGCCGGCTCAGCTGCCAGCGTGACCTTCACCACGGGCGCGGGCGGCGGGTGCGACTGCAGGTCGAGCTGCAGGAGCTTGAGGAAAAGCTTTGCGTCCAACATGGGGACGGGAAGACGAAGGACCCGCTCGAATCGGGTGATCGGGTGATCGGGTGATCGGGTGATCGGTTCGAGTGCCAGCGAAAGCCGCAGCTCCTGCGCCGCTAGCGCCCGCGCGGCCAGCCGCGCACAGAGCTGATCCAGCAGGCGGCCGAGGACGAAGGCCAGGGGCTCCAGCAACTCCACCGGATGCTCCAGCTCCAGGGTCTCCTCGAAGCAGAGCGGCGGCTCGACAGGGCGAAGGACGCGCGCGCCCTCGCCGCGCGCCAGCTTCTGCAGCTCGACCCCGGCCTGTCCCAGGCGTTCGGCCACGGCCACCGCGGGCAGCGCCGCCAGCGCGCGCAGGGTGCGTACTCCCCAGCGGTCGAGCGTCTCCAGGATCTCGGGCGCAGGCTCGAGGACGTCTACCGGCAGAGGGCCCAGGCGCGCCGCTTCCTGGCCGTGAGGAATGACGGTGACGCCGGAAAAGCCGCGAGCGGCGTGGCGGGCGGCCTCGGGATTGGCAGCCACGGCGACACGGCATTCCAGGCCGAGCGCGGCACAGCGCGCCGCCAACGCTCTCGCGATTTTTTCCGGCGGGCCGAAGAGCGAGCCCAGGCCGGCGAGGTCGAGCAGCACAGTGTCGGCGGCGGCATCTTCCACTCGCGGGGAGAAGGCAGTGGCGGCGTCGAGCAGGGCAGCGTGCGCGGCGGCCTCCTGCGCGAGCGAGTGGCGACGGAGCTTCAGCCCAGACAGGGCCTCGGCCTGGAGCTGGGCCATGCCCGGTTCCACCCCGGCGGCGCGTGCCGCTTCATTGGCGGCCAGCACGCGCTCCAGCGGTGGTGCGCCGTCCACCACCGCCACCGCCTGGCGGCGGAGTCCCGGCTCGAGGCGTATCATCGCGGCCACGGGGAAGTCGGGAAGATGGAGGCAAGCGAACATAAAAACAGCTCTTAGCCATTAGCCTTTAGCACTCAGCAGGTTTTCGCCCCAGACGGTATGGCACTGAAACGACGTCGCTGAGACCGGTTTGCGTTCGGTTTGCGAGCGCAACACTTCGACACTCGCAGAAATGCCTTGCAGAAGGCGGGCGTGCGTGGGCGTCTTAGTCTCTGTCATTGGCGCCTGGAGACTGGCGACCGGCGACTGCAAATGCAACACCAAGGAGGCGCAGGTCCGGGCGCAGGGTTCCTGCTCCAGCAGCAGCAGCACGGTGGGAGTGCGCTCCACGGCGCGGCGGAAGCGGAACCAGGAGGTCAGGGGGACGCGGCGGGCCAGCGCCGGGGGAACGTCGCCCAGGTCGAGTGCCACCACACCGAAGCCCCCGGCCTGCAGCAGGAGATCGGCGGCGCGCAGGGCCTGCTCCAGGAAGAACGTTTCACGTTTCACGTTTCGGGTTTCAGGTTGGGTGGGGAAGCGTGAAACGTGAAACTTGAAACGTGAAACGTCGCCGCACCGCACCCACAGCAACTGCCGCAGGTCCACACCGGCGGCGGCGGCGGAGCAGGGATCGAAGGCGTCGCCGGCATCCACCAGGGCGCAGGTCTCCTGCCGGCGGGTGGCTTCGGCCAGCGCGGCAAGCAACAGGCTGGTGCGCCCGGAGGAAGCCGGGCCGCAGATCTCGGTGAGGGCGCCGCGAGGCAGGCCGGTGACCAGAGCATCGAGTTCCGCGACGCCGGTGGAGACCAGCTCGGGCGCGGGGCGCGCGGCCGGGCTCAAGGCGGCCGGGAAGCGGTCGCCCAGCGTGGCTTGCAGGCGGGCGCGTAGCAGTGCGGGAGTCATGCGAACCTCGAGGGCGGCAGCCGCCGGATCACGCTGGCAAGAACGGCTCCCAGAGCCATCCTCCGCAGCCGCGGCGGCCTACTTTCGCTTTTTATTCGCCTATAAAGATTGTGCTCCCGGGGGCGAGGGATTGTCAATAGGAGGGCGGGTCGGCCGTTTGCTCTAGGCCCAAGGTAACCAGTCAGTGAACTTCAGAAAGCTTGTATCTTCTGTCGCTTCTGGCAATCTTAGGGGAGGCCGAAGGGAAAGCGGGTTTCGTGATCAAGTTGAGGATCCCCCACCTGATTCTGGCGCTGGCCCTGGCCGGGGCGGCGCAAGCGCAAGTCCGCGCCATCGATATCCAGAAGTCCACCATGACGGTGCGTGTCAGCAAGGCAGGGCTGCTGAGCTTCGCCGGACACGACCACGAGATCCGCGCGCCTCTGGCCGAGGGCCAGGTGGACGACTCACGCGCCGTCAGCCTGCGCGTGGACGTGAAACAACTGCAGGTGATGGACAAGGAGATCTCCGATAAGGACCGCGCCGAGATCCAGCACACCATGCTGGGCCCCGAGGTGCTCGACAGCCAGCAGTTTCCCGAGATCCGCTTTCGCTCCACCGCGGTCGCGGCCGCGGGCCCGGAGCGGTGGACGGTGCACGGCGACCTGACCCTGCACGGCCAGACCCATGCCATCGTGCTCCAGGCCAGCGGCGAGCCCGGACACTACCGCGGCTCGGTCACCCTCAAGCAGAAGGACTTCGGCATCAAGCCCTACAGCGCCGCCGGCGGCACCGTCAAGGTGAAGAACGAGGTGGAGATCGTCTTCGAGATCTTCACCACGTCCCAGACGGCAGCCGCACCCGCGGCTGCGAAGGCCGAGGCTGCTGCCCCGGCGGCCGATACCACTCGCTGAGACCAGCCGCGCTCCCACCCGAGTGTAGGCGTCCGGGAGCCTTTGCTATAATTTCTTCGCTGCTCTACGTGGCGCTATCGTCTAGGGGTTAGGACGGAAGATTCTCAATCTTCAAACCCGGGTTCGATTCCCGGTAGCGCTACCAAACCTCCCCTCCAGGTCTTTCCTGCGACTCTTGGCCCCGGCCGTACATCTAAAGGAGCCGTTCGGGGAAAGAGATAGGTTCGCCGGCCCCGGTTAAGGTATCCTCCCGAACCTCGACATGAGTGCGGCGGCCACTGCCGAGATGCTGGAACGGCGCGAGGCGCTGGCCCGCGGGCGCGCGCTCACGGACTCACTCTTCGCCGAAGTCCGCTCCGACGCTTTCTACGACCGCCCCATCCCGGAGCGTCACCGCATCCTCTTCTACCTGGGACACCTGGAGGCCTTCGACTGGAACCTGATGGCGCGCGCGCTGGGCCGCCCGCCCATCCGCCAGGAACTGGACCGGCTTTTCGCTTTTGGCATCGACCCTGCGCCCGGCCAACTTCCCCAGGACCAGCCCGGCGACTGGCCCAGCCTGGAGCAGACGCGCGCGTACGTGCGCGAGGTGCGGCAGGCGCTCGACTTCGTCCTCGAGCTGGTGCCCGAGGAGGTCTTCAGCATGGCCGTGGAGCACCGGCTGATGCACGCCGAAACCTTCACCTACATGCTGCACAACCTGGCCCGCGAACGTCGCCGCGCTAGCGGCTTTTCCCTGGATGCCAGCGCTCCGGCCGCGGCGCAGAGGATGGTCGAGATCCCGGCAGGCAGCGCCACCCTGGGACGAATGCGGGGCTCCGGCTTCGGCTGGGACAACGAGTTCGAGGCCCACCGGCAGGAGGTGGCGGGCTTCGCCATCAGCCGCTACAAGATCACCAACGCGCAGTACCTGGAGTTCGTGAAGGACGGCGGCGAGGCGCCGCACTACTGGCAGCAGCGCAATGGCCACTGGCACTACCGTGGGTGGTCGGCGGAATTGGTGGTGCCCAACCACCTGCCGGTCTACGTCAGCCAGCAGCAGGCCCTCCGGTACGCGCAGTGGGCCGGCCAGTCGCTGCCCACGGAAGCGCAGTTCCAGCGCGCCGCCTTCGGGACAGCGGAAGGAAGGGAACGCACCTACCCCTGGGGTGAGGAAGCGCCGGAGGTCCGCCACGGCAACTTCCACTTCTTTCATCGCGACCTGGTGCCGGTGACGGCGACACCCGCGGGCGACAGCGCTTTCGGCGTCTCGCAACTGGTGGGCAACGGCTGGGAGTGGACCTCCAGCGTCTTCGCGCCGTTTCCCGGCTTCGCCGCCGCGCCGCTCTATCCCGGTTACTCCGCCAACTTCTTCGACGGCGACCACTACGTGCTGAAGGGCGCATCGTCCGCCACCCACGCGCGGCTGCTGCGGCCGGGATTCCGCAACTGGTTCCGCAAGAGCTATCCCTACGCCTACGCGACCTTCCGGCTGGTGGAGAACTGAGATGGCGTCTCCTCTTACTGGCGGACAGGCCCGGCCGGGGGGGCGCCTGCGTCCCGTCCTGGACGGTCGCTTCGCGCAAGACGTGCGCGAGGGGCTGAGCAAGCCGCAGAAGGAACTCCCGGCCAAGTACTTCTACGACGCCGTGGGCAGCGCGCTCTTCGAGGCCATCACGCGGCTGCCGGAGTACGGTCTGACGCGGGCCGAGGAGCGGCTGCTGTGGAAGTGCGCGCGCGAGGTCCCGGAACTGCTGGAATCTCCGCTGACGGTGGCGGAACTGGGCAGCGGCAGCGGGCATAAGACCGGCCGCGTGCTGGAGGCCATCTGCGGGCGCCAGCGCGAGGTCCCCTACTACGCCATCGACGCTTCTCCCGCCGCCCTGGAAGGCTGCCGTGCCACCCTGAGCGCGCTGGCGGGCGTGCGCTTCTGCGGCCTCGCGAGCTTCTACGAGGAAGGACTGGCGGAAGTGGCGCGGCGGCGCCTGCCGGGACAGCGCCTGCTGCTGATGTTCCTGGGTAGTAACCTGGGAAACTTCGACCGCGTCCAAGCGCACGCGTTCCTGGCCGGGCTGCGCAGCCGGCTGCTGCCTGGCGACGCCCTGCTGCTGGGCACCGACCTGGTCAAGGCGGAGGCTACGCTGCTGGCCGCCTACGATGATGCCGCGGGCGTGACCGCCGCCTTCAACCTCAACCTGCTGAACCGCATCAACCGGGAATTGGGCGCGGACTTCGATCTGCGCCGCTTCCGCCACCATGCGCGCTGGTTAGCGTCGGATCGCCGCGTCGAGATGCACCTGGTGTCGCAGGTGCGGCAACGGATCACCATCGCCGAGTTGGGGATGGGCGTGAGCTTCGATCGCGGCGAGACCATCTGGACGGAGTCGTCGCACAAGTTCACTCTGGAAGAGCTGCCGCAGATGGCGGCCGGTGCGGGGTTCTCCCCGCTCGCCCGCTGGGTGGACGAGGAGTGGCCCTTCGCGGAGAGCCTGTGGGTCGTGCCCCAAGCCCGCTGAGGTGGGCGCTCTTCCGCAGCGCGTTGCCGGGATCCCCGTTCCCGGCCTTTTTCTGAAACCTCCGCCCCGATTTCCGCGTATCTAGGTGGCAGGTACCGGAGTGCCCTTGTGTCCTCCTACCAAGGGAGGGCCAAGATTCCGCAGGCGGGCCGATAACCGTTCTCGGTCTTGTCCGTCCAAGGGAGAGTGGGGGTGTCTGTGAGCGAGCCAAACATCGGTCCCGTCGCCAGTGAGCGCAAGTACCTGGAGCGCCTCATCATCAAGAACCGCGGGCGCATCTCCTTTGTCCGCACCGAGAACGTCGACTATATC
>DASPRL010000113.1 GCA_035624475.1 Terriglobales bacterium | reverse complement strand
TCGTACTTGATGACGATGAGGGCGGGAGGCTCGTCGGAGCCCTGGGCCACGCTCCAGAAGGCGCCCATCTTGAGTTCCTTGATCTTGTCAGCGCCGTAAGCCTCGACGGTCATGCGAAAGCCGTCGGCGTGCTCGGCGATCAGGCGCACCATGTCTGCGGCGCGGCGGGCCAGCGCGGTGGGGGTCATGCGGTTGCCGGGCTCGTTGACCAATTCGCGGGTGAAGTTCTGGGACTCGCCTACGATGCGGCCCTCCTCCAGGGCGCGGCGCAGTGCGGCCGGGTCGCCGGCCGCGACCACGGTCAGCGCCTCCAGGCTCTGGTCCTTGCGGTCGCTCTTGTAGGTGTCGGGATCGAAGTCGCCGACGAAGACGCCCTCGACCACGGCCTTGACGGCGGCGGGCGCGCCGCCGTTCCAGGGCTCGGGCGCGACCATGGCGAAGCTCCGGAGGCTGCGCGACTTCAGGAAGCGGGCCGCCGTCCCCGCCACCCGGCGCAGGTCGTAGGCGGAAAAACTCTTGGCCTTGCCCCCGCCCACCAGCAGGAGGCGCTTGGCGGCCAGGCCCTGCGGCCGGTGCACGAGCACCGTCTCGAAGAGCTTGCCGGTGGCCTCGCCGGAGGCGATGACCTCGGCGGCAGCCTGCTGCAGGGCGGGAGCCGTGGCCACGCGGGCGTCGGGCTTGTCCTTCTCGCCATGGTCGAGGACGACGGCGACCAGGCATTCGGTCTGAACATCGGCGGGCTGGGCGAGCGAGAGTTCGGTCTTCATAGAGTCGGGATGAGTTCCTTAGGGTTTGCGGGCGCGCGCCATGGCCTCGCGGGCCTCTTGATCGGCGGTGCGGCGTCGCTCGGTTTCGCGCTTGTCCCAGAGCTGCTTGCCCTTGGCCAGCGCCAGTTCGCATTTGACCCGGCCGTTGCGGAAGTAGAGCCGGGTGGGGATGAGGGTGAGTCCCTTCTGCTGCAGCTTGCCCGTGAGCTTGCGCAACTCCAGCTTGTGGACCAGCAGCTTGCGGGTGCGCAGGGGCTCGTGGTTGTAGATGTTGCCGTGCTGGTAGGGACCGATGTGGGCGTTGAGCAGCCAGAGTTCGCCGTCTTTGACGATGCCGTAGGCGTCCTTGAGGTTGGCGCGGCCGTCGCGGATGGACTTGACTTCGGTGCCGGACAGCACCACCCCGGCCTCGAACTTTTCCAGCAGGAAGTAGTTGTGGGAGGCCTGGCGGTTGACGGAGGCGTCGCGCTCGCCCGCCGCAATGGGGTCGCGGCGGGGCTTCTTCTCCTTCTCGGGGCGGACGGGATGGGAGCTCTGGCGGGCCATGCACGGGCCATCTCGGGATGGCCGCGGTTTTATGCTAACACACACAAACCGGGGGATTTGGAGGCGCCTGCCCCCGGTGTATAATGCGAGCTTCCCATGGCGTTCGCTCCGGGCAAGAGCTTCCGTGTCTCTGCAAGACCGCTGGTGCGCTGGCTGGCTGTGCTGCTGGCGCTAGGGCTGGCCCTGCCGGCGGGGGCCGACCAGGCCAAAGACCTCTTCAAGAAAGGCCAGGAGGCCGAAGTCCGCCAGGACTACGAGAACGCCTTCCATTTCTACCAGCAGGCCTACGAACTGAAGCCCAAGGAACTGACCTACCGGGCCTCGGCGCTCCGCACCCGCTTCCTGGCGGCGGCCTCGCACGTGCACAACGGGCAGTTGCTGCGCAACGCGGGCAAGCTGGAGGAGGCCCTGGCCGAGTTCGTGAAGGCGCTGGCCATCGACTCTTCCAGCTTCATCGCGCAGCAGGAGGTGCGGCGCACCCAGGAGATGATCGAGCAGGCCAAGAGCGGGGCCCCGGCAGCGGCGGTCCCGGTCGCGGACTCGCTGGGTCGGCTGGCCGCCTCGGCGCAGGGACCGGTGGAACTGGCGCCCATCTCCAACCAGCCCATCAGCCTGCAGCTCACCGAGGACAGCAAGGTGGTGTACGACGCCATCGGGAAACTGGCGGGGATCAACGTGCTGTTCGATCCCGACTACCAGAGCCCGCGCCGCATCCACATCGCGCTCAACGGGGTGACGCTGGCGCAGGCGCTGGAGATCGCCGCCCTGGAGTCGAAGACCTTTTGGCGGCCGGTGACCCCGAACACCATCTTCGTCGCCCAGGACACGCCCACCAAGCGCAAGGAGCTGGAGCAGAGCGTCATCAAGACCTTCTACCTGGCGAACCTGTCGCAGCCACAAGAGCTGCAGGAAGTGATCAACGCGCTGCGCGGCATCCTGAACATGAACACGGTCTCGCCGCTGGCCAGCCAGGGCGCCATCGTGGTGCGGGGCACGCCCGACCAGGTGGCCATGGTCGAGAAGCTGATCGACGACATCGACAAGGCGCGTCCCGAGGTCATCGTGGACGTGGTGGTCATGGAGGTGAGCCGCAACAAGCTGCGCGACCTGGGCATCACCCCGCCGGCCAGCGTCAGCGTGCAGATCCAGAGCCCGATCACCACCACCAGCACCACCACCACCGGCAGCAGCGGCTCCGGGGGCACCGCCACCGTGACCACCGGCACCACGCCCCAGCCCCTGACCCTGAACCAACTGGCCAACTGCGGGGCGGAGTGCTTCACGGTCAGCATCCCGCCGGCGACTGCCAACTTCCTCTTCGACGACACCGCCACCAAGATCATCCAGCAGCCGCAGGTGCGTTCGGTGGACGGCGAGAAGGCCAGCCTGAAGATCGGGCAGCGCATCCCCGTGGCCACCGGGTCGTTTCAGCCGGGCATCGGCGGCGTCGGCATCAACCCCCTGGTCAACACCCAGTTCCAGTACCAGGACGTGGGCGTGAACATCGACATCACGCCGCACATCCACGGCGACCGGGAAGTGACGCTGAAGATGATGCTGGAGATCTCCTCGGTGGTGGGGCAGCAGAACATCGGGGGCATCCAGCAGCCCATCATCGGGCAACGCAAGACCGAGGCCACCATCCGCCTGAAGGAGGGCGAGGTGAACCTGATGGGCGGTATGCTGGAGCAGGACGTGACCAAGGACTGGTCGGGCATCCCCGGGCTGGGGCAGATCCCCTTCTTCCGCTACTTCTTCGCCAAGGAGCACACGACCTCGACCGACAGCGAGCTGGTCTTCGCCCTGGTGCCGCACATCGTGCGCATGCAGGAGGTCAGCAGCCTGAACACGCGCCCGGTGGACGTGGGCACGGCCACCGGCATCGAGCTGCGTCCCGCGGCTGCGACGGCGCCGGCAGTCCCCGCCGGGGCTCCGCCGGCGGCAGGACCGAGTCCGGAGGCGGGACCCGGGGCGCCGGCCATGCCCGCGGCCGCCGCCGCGACACAGCCCGGCCCAGCCACCGCTCCGCCTTCCTCGCAGCCAGCCGGGCCTGCGGGTGCTCCCGGCCCCATGGCTGTTCCCACCCTGCACTTCGATCCTCCCGCGCTGACCCAGGCGGCCGGCTCGACCTTCGTCGTGAACATCGTGCTCACCGGGGGGCAGGACATCTCCGCGGTTCCGCTGCAGGTCTCCTACAACCCCAACGTGCTGGCGCTGGTGAACCTGTCGGATGGCGGGCTGCTCTCCAAGGACGGCCAGCCGGTGGCGCTGGTGCACCGCGACGACGCCGCCACGGGCACGCTGATCATGTCGGCTTCGCGCCCGCCGAATTTCCCCGGGGTCAGCGGAGACGGCGCTGTCTTCGCCTTGACCTTCCTGGCCAAGGCCAAGGGCCAGAGCCCGCTGACCATCAGCCGGCCGGGCGCGCGCGACTCCAAGATGGCGCCGGTGCAGGTGACCACCGCGGGCGCCACCGTCACCGTGCAGTAGCGGGCTAGAATATCGCTGTGAGAGTCCCTCTCGTCCAGGCCGCGGCCGGCTCCTCCGCCAGGAGGAGGATGGTGGGGCTCACGCTCATCGAGCTGATCGTGGCCATCATGATCCTGCTGATTCTGACCACGGCAGCCATCCCCATCGCGCGCACCCGCATCAAGCGGGAGAAGGAGCGAGAGCTGCGCCGCGACCTGTGGGAGATGCGCGACGCCATCGACCATTACAAGGAGGCCGCCGACCGCGGCGCTTTCCAGATCAAGGTGGGCTCCGAGGGCTATCCTCCGGACCTGGAGACCCTGGTCAACGGCGTGGACGTGAACGGCAAGAAGGTGCGCTTCCTGCGCCGCATCCCGGTGGACCCCATGACCGGAAAAGCGGAGTGGGGGCTGCGCGCGCTCAAGGACGACCCCGACTCGACCTCGTGGAGCGGGGACAACGTGTTCGACGTGTACTCGCTCTCCACCGGGACCGCGCTGGACGGCACCAAGTACTCGGACTGGTAGCCCATGCTACGCCGCCACAAAACCCGGGGCTTCACCCTGATCGAGATGATGATCGTGATCAGCCTGATCATCATCCTGCTGGGGCTGGCCATCCCCAACTACGTGCAGTCGCTGCGCCGGGCCAAGGAAGCGGTGCTGCGCGACGACCTGTTCACGCTGCGCACCTCCATCGACCAGTACACCTACGACAAGCTGCGCGCCCCCCAGTCGCTCGACGACCTGGTGACGGCGGGCTACCTGCACGAGGTCCCGGTCGATCCCATGACCAACTCGCGCGACACCTGGGTGGTGGTCAACGAGGACGTGATGGAGAGCATCGACCAGACCCAGCCCGGCATCACCGATGTGCACAGCGGGTCGGGAGCCACGGCGCTGGATGGCAGCGCGTACAGCTCGTGGTGAGCCGCCTTTCGCCGCTAGCCCTTAACCCTTTCGCCCAAGATCGCCGGAGGTCTCTTTGAGCCGCACAGCCCGACGCGCTATCGTGATCGCGAGCGTAGCCTTCGTCGGATTTCTGCTTGCCGCCAGACTCCGGTATTCCGGCACGGCGCCGCTGAGGTTACCGGCTGCGGATTGCAACGGCGATCTATGGAGACGCACCTACTCCCCGGAGAGACTGCACGTGATCGAGGCCTGCACCGCCGTTGAGGGCCGCGTTGTCTCAGTGCACCCGGCGGCTGACGGCGACCTTCACATCGGGCTCGACCCCGATCCAGCGTCGGTCCTGAATCTGGTGAATGTGATCCACCAGCGGCGCCGGCTTGTGGTGGAGATCGTCTGCGACCACAGCCCGGCGGACAGAGAAGCCGCCGCTCTCTGCTCCGGATTCACCTCCCCGGTCAGCGTTCCCAAGGTTGGGGATCGAGTGCGCGTCACCGGCGCCTACGTCACCGACGGCGACAACGGCTGGACCGAGATTCATCCCGCTACCCGCATCGACGTTCTACGCTAGGCTTTCCTTGCCTTCCACCGGAGCTGTCTTCTGGTCCGGCTGGAAGCCAGGGCCCACACGGGAGCCTCGGATTGCCAGCACCCGCCACTCCGCACTACCATGCCTCTATGCCGGTCGAGACGGAAATCACGCCCTCCAGCTATGTCCCGGTCAAGGCGCCGCGGGGCACCGCTATCTCCTGCCAGGGCTGGCAGCAGGAAGCCGCCCTGCGCATGCTCATGAACAACCTCGACGAGGAGGTGGGCGAGCGCCCCCGCGACCTGGTGGTCTACGGAGGCACCGGCCGCGCCGCCCGCTCCTGGGAGGCCTATCACGCCATCGTGGCCTCGCTCAAGGCACTGAAGAACGACGAGACCCTGCTCATCCAGTCGGGGAAGCCGGTGGGCGTCTTTCCGACCCACGAGTACGCGCCGCGGGTGCTCATAGCCAACGCCAACCTGGTCGGCCACTGGTCCAACTGGGAGAAGTTCAACGAGCTGGAGCGCATGGGCCTGATGATGTACGGGCAGATGACCGCGGGCTCCTGGATCTACATCGGCTCGCAGGGGATCATCCAGGGGACCTTCGAGACCTTCGCCGCGGCGAGCGAGAAGCATTTCGGCGGGGAGCTGGAGGGCAAGCTCATCGTCAGCGGCGGCATGGGCGGGATGGGCGGCGCGCAGCCCCTGGCCGCCACCATGACGGGGGCCGCCTTTCTGGGCGTGGAGGTAGATCCGGAGCGCATCAAGAAGCGGCTCAAGACCGGCTACTGCGACTTCATGGTCAACTCGCTGGACGAGGCGCTGCGTATCCTGAAGAACGCGGTGCGCAAGAAGGAAGCCGTCTCGGTGGGGCTGGTCGGCAACTGCGCGGACGTGATTCCCGAGCTGGCGGCGCGCGGCGTGGTTCCCGACATTTTGACC
>DASPRL010000112.1 GCA_035624475.1 Terriglobales bacterium | reverse complement strand
GGTCGCCCCGCGCATCTGCGCCGTGTTCAATGCCCAGGCGGCGATGTCTTTCATGCTCATGGCAGAACAGACATGATAAATGAAAAAAGAAAAGGGCGGCGGCCGCCGCCCTTCTGTCTTGTTACACAGTAGACCCTAGGTCCCCTCGCTCCACGAGGCCAGGTACTCATCCTGCTCGGGCGTGAGGCGGTCGATCTTGATCCCCATGGACTCCAGCTTCAGCTTGGCCACGCGCTTGTCCAAGTCCTCGGGTACAGGGTAGACCTTTTTCTCCAGTTGCTTGTGGTTCTTCACCAGGTACTCGACGGAGAGCGCCTGGTCGGCAAAGCTCATGTCCATGACTGCGGCGGGATGGCCCTCGGCGGCGGCCAGGTTGATGAGCCGGCCCTCGCCCAGCAGGTTGATCTTGCGCCCGTCCTTGAGCGAGTACTCTTCCACGAACTCGCGGGTGGTGCGCTTCGAGGAGGACATCTTCTCCAGCGCCGGGATGTCGATCTCCACGTTGAAGTGGCCGGAGTTGGCGACGATGGCGCCCTCCTTCATGACCTCGAAGTGCTCCCGGCCGATGACGTTCTTGTTGCCGGTGACGGAGACGAAGACGTCGCCCAGGCGCGCCGCTTCCGGCATGCTCATCACCCGGAAGCCGTCCATCACCGCCTCCAGGGCGCGGGTGGGGTCCACCTCGGTGACGATGACGTCGGCGCCCATGCCGCGGGCGCGCATGGCCAGGCCGCGGCCGCACCAGCCGTAGCCCGCCACCACGAACTTCGAGCCCGCCAGCAGGATGTTGGTGGAACGCACCACGCCGTCGATGGTGGACTGCCCGGTGCCGTAGCGGTTGTCGAACAGGTGCTTGGTGAGCGCGTCGTTGACCGCGATGATGGGATAGCGCAGCACTCCTTCCTTGGCCATGGCGCGCAGGCGGATCACCCCGGTGGTGGTCTCTTCCGTCCCGCCCACGATCTCGGCGGCCGCGTCCTGGCGCTTGGTGAGCACGGTGGTGACCAGGTCGGCGCCGTCATCCATGGTGATGTGCGGCTTGTGGTCGAGCGCCGCCAAGATGTGCTGGTAGTAGGTCTCGTTGTCCTCGCCCTTGATGGCGAAGACGGGGATGTTGTAGTCGCGGACCAGGCAGGCGGCCACGTCGTCCTGGGTGGAGAGCGGGTTGGAAGCGCAGAGCGCGACCTCGGCGCCGCCGTCCCGCAGGGTGATGGCCAGGTTGGCGGTCTCGCTGGTGACGTGCAGGCAGGCCGCGATGCGCACCCCCCTCAGGGGCTGGTTCTTGATGAACTCCTTGCGGATGAGCTGCAGCACCTTCATGGATTGGTTGGCCCAGTCGATGCGCTTCTTGCCCTGGTCGGCCAGCTCGATGTTCTTGATGTCGCACGTCACCGCCGCCGCGACGGCTTCCTGCTTGATTTTTGTGCTCATGATGACCTTTTCGGGAGATGGTTCGAAAACACTCCTGAGACGTTGCCCCTTCGGAGTTCCAACAGGATACCAGATAGAAGTCCGGGGGCGCAGGGAGTGCGCCCCCGCAGCCTGCTATTTGCTGGCGTGGCTCTTGCTCACCGGGGCGGACTCGGCCTTGGCGCCGGCTTCGGCGCGCAGGCGCGCAGCCTTATCGGTGGCCTCCCAGGTGAAGTCGGGGTCCTTGCGCCCGAAGTGGCCGTAGGCCGCGGTCTTGCGGAAGATGGGCCGGCGCAGCTTGAGCGACTCGATGATCCCCCGCGGCGTGAGCTCGAAGTTGTTGCGCACCAGCTCCTCGTACTTGTGCTCGGGGAGTTTGCCGGTGCCGAAGGTCTCCACGTACACGCTGACCGGCTCGGCCACGCCGATGGCGTAGGCCAGCTGCACCTCGCAGCGCTCGGCCAGGCCCGCGGCCACGATGTTCTTGGCGATGTGGCGGGCCATGTAGGCGGCGGAGCGGTCCACCTTGGTCGGGTCCTTGCCGCTGAAGCAGCCGCCGCCGTGGCGACCCATGCCCCCGTAGGTGTCGACGATGATCTTGCGCCCGGTCAGCCCGGTGTCGCCCATGGGACCGCCCACCACGAAGCGCCCGGTGGGATTGATGTGGTACTTGGTGTCGGCGTCCAGCATCTTGGGGGGCAGCACCGCCTGGATCACGCGCTCCAGGATAGCGCCGCGCAGCTTCTTGTTGTCCACGGTCTCGGAGTGCTGGGTGGAGATGACCACGGCGTCGATGCGCTGGGGGCGGAAGTGCTCGTCGTATTCCACCGTGACCTGGCTCTTGCCGTCGGGGCGGATGAAATCCAGTTCGCCGCTCTTGCGCACCTCCGCCAGCCGGTGGGTGAGCTTGTGGGCCAGCGAGATGGGAGTGGGCATCAGCTCCTCGGTCTCGCTGGTGGCGTAGCCGAACATCATGCCCTGGTCGCCGGCGCCGCCCGGGTCCACGCCCTGGGCGATGTCGGGAGACTGCTCGTGGATGGAGGAGATGACGGAGCAGGTCTGGGAATCGAAGCCGAAGGTGGCGTCGGTGTAGCCCACCGAGCCCACCGTGCCGCGCACGATGGAGGGGAAGTCCACGTAACCCTTGGTGGTGATCTCGCCGGCGATGAAGGCCAGGCCGGTGGTCAGCAGGGTCTCGCAGGCCACCCGGCTGTAGGGGTCCTCGGCCAGGCAGGCGTCCACGATCGCGTCCGAGATCTGGTCGGCGATCTTGTCGGGATGCCCTTCGGTCACCGATTCCGAAGTGAATAGAATGCGTCGCTTGGAAGCCACTTGCGCTCCTCCTGTGATGTGTCTCTACGACTCAGAACGCCACGGCGGGATGAATTCGGGCGGTGCCGCAGGAGTCAAATCGAGGCATCTACGATAACAAACGCGCCCCGGTTGGGCAACGGAGAGCACCCAAAGGGGAAATAGGGACAGTGGATAGTGAATTGTGGATAGTGAATAGCGGCCGCTCGCGGAGCGTATGGCACCGCCTGCTCCACTATCCACTATTCACTATCCACTATTCCCTGCCCTTGGCGGTGAAGGTCAACGTGCGCTTCTGGCCCTCGGCGCCCTGGGACGGAAGCAGCTTGCCGTTGAGGTAGATCTCCAGGCCACCGGCGTTGCCCACCGTCATCACGATCTCACGGCTGGCCTGGAAGCTCTGCCGGCTGGAAGCCTTCATGAGATGGTCGCCCTGGGACTGGCCGTCCACGATGGCCGCGACCCAGCAGTCGTGCAGGGCGCGCACCTCCAGGGTGAAGCCGGCGGAAGCGGGCGCCCCGGTCGCCGCGGGACCCGCCGCGGAGGAGGCCGCCCCCGGCTGGGCCGCCGCCGCAGAATCGGCGGCCGGCGGTGAGACCTGGGGCGAAGGCGAAGCGAGGGCCGGCGTGGCCGCGGTCTTGTTCGCGCTCGCGGCAGCGGGCGCCGGCGCTGACGCGACCTCGCCGGCGCTGGCGTCACGCGTCTGGAAATAGGCGCGCCACACCAGGAAGGCAGCCGCGGCCAGCAGCAGCACCGCCACCACCACCACCCACGGCCGGCGCCGGCGGACGGTCAGCTTCACCGTGGGCGGCAGTTCGGGGAGCGGCCCGGTGGCGGGCGCGTCGGCCTGGCCCGAGGCTGCCAGGTAGTCGGCCACCGCCTGCTCTTCATCGATGCCCAGGTACTTGGCGTAGGCCCGCACGAAACCCTTGTTGAAGATGCCGCCGGGTAGCTTGTCGAAGTCGTTGCTCTCCAGGGCGCGGAGGCTGCGGGTGCCGATCTTGGTGGCCTCGGCGATCTCCTCCAGGGTGACGCCGCGCATCTCGCGCTCGCGCTGCAGCTTTTCGCCAAACGAACTCATGGGTGCGGTCCTGCTTCGCCCGGCGCCGGAGGGTCTCGATGCGGGGGGTTCAGGGGCTAGGAAACCGCGGCCATCATAGGAGCGGGGCCCGCCGGCTGTCAACGAAGCAGCGCCGCAAGCTGCGGCCCGCCAACGACTTTGCCCGCCGGCGCGGGTTACTTTAGTCAGCACCAGCAGCCCCCGGGCCGGTTGCCCGGGGGGATGGGCTTGCATATAATACGCGCCACCGGCATACCCCCGCCTGATGCCGGTCCGAGTTCCTCATCATGACCGAGGTCACGACCGACAAGAAGCGCCAGTTGCAGGAACTGGGCATCTTCCACGATGTCGCCAAGGCGCTGACCTCGACGTTGAACCTGGATTCGGTCCTGCAGACCATCATGGACAAGATGGCGGAATACTTCCGCCCCGACACCTGGTCGCTGCTCATGGTGGACGAGGCCAAGGACGAGCTCTACTTCGCCATCGCGGTGGGCGACGCCGCCGACACTCTGAAGACCCTGCGCCTGAAGATGGGCGAAGGCATCGCCGGCTGGGTGGCCAAGCACGGCGAGGCCCTCATCGTGCCCGACGTCTACACCGACCCGCGCTTCGCCAAGCGCGTGGACGACATGACCAAGTGGAAGACGCGCTCCATCATCTGCATCCCGCTGCGCGCCAAGCACCGGGTGCTGGGCGTGATCCAGCTCATCAACTGCGTCATCGAGAGCTTCAGCGACAACGACATGCTGCTGCTGCAGGCGCTGTGCGACTACGCCGCCATCGCCGTCGACAACGCCCGCGCCGTCGAGAAGATCCAGGAACTCACCATCACCGACGACGTCACCGGACTCTACAACGCCCGCCACCTCTACAAGACCCTGGAAGCCGAGGTCTACCGCTCCGCCCGCTTCGGCTACGAGTTCAGCGTGGTCTTCATCGACCTCGACCACTTCAAGCACGTCAACGACACCTACGGACACCTGGTGGGAAGCAAGCTGCTGGCCGAGATCGGCTACATGATCAAGACCCACCTGCGCCTGATCGACTACGCCTTCCGCTACGGCGGCGACGAGTTCGTGATCCTGCTGCCCCAGACCCCCAAGGACTCGGCCCAGGTGGTGGCCAAGCGCCTGCTCGACGTCTTCCGCCAGTGCAAGTTCCTGCGCGACGACTCCCTCAACATCAACGTGCGCGCCAGCATGGGCATCGCCGCCTACCCCGAAGACGCCAAGAGCGCCCACGAGATCATCCGCCAGGCCGACGAGATGATGTACACCGTCAAGAACACCACCCGCGACAACATCGCCGTCGCCCAGTTGGGCATCATCAAGTAAGCCCGGCGGGCCTGCAGCCCGCGGCCTTTTCTCCGACCGCACCCAGACAAAAAAACGCCTGCGACCAGGTGCGTCGCAGGCGTGGTAGGCCCAGAGAGAGAAGAGAACAGACTATTTGGGATTGGGTTGAGGTCCCGCCGGAGGTGGAGCCTTCTCGGAAGACTCCGCGGTCGGGCCGGCGGCCGCCAGGCTCATGCTGCCGGCGGCCGTGGAGGCCGCCCCATCCGCTGCCAGCCGGGTCTCGTAGGGCCACAGCGGGGTCACCTCGAAGGGCATCTTTTCGCGCGCCGAGAGCACCGGGACCGGCTTGCTCTTCATCAGATAGACGTCGTTGCTCCAGCCGTCGACCTTGATGCGCCCGCCCAGGGGCAGGGCGGCGATCTGGTCGGGCTGGTCGACCTTGAGCTGCGGAGCGGCATTGGCGAGCTGCGCCATGCGCACTTCCTTGCCGTGCACCAGGCCGTTGCCGAGCCGGGGCATGACCAGGTTGGAGATGGCCCCGGCCCGCGCCTCCAATTGCCGCAGGAACAGCCCGGCGCTGCCCAGCTTGTCCTTGTAGGGAGAATTGCGCAGCAGCTCCAGCGCCCTGGCGTCGGCAGCTTCTTCCTCCGCCTCGGTGCGGCGCAGGCGCAACTCGTGGAAGCTCTTCTCGTCCGGGAACTGGGTGCGGTCGCTGAAGGAGTACTTGGTGTTCACCTGGTGGCCCAGGGTGATGTGGGCCAGCTCGCGCGCCAGTACCATGGCCAGGCTGGCCTCGTCGGGCAGCACGTCCAGCAGGCCCCGGCTCACCACGATGGTGTGGCCCATGCTGAAGGTCTCCAGCGGGTCGGTCAGCATCACCCGGCAGTGGATCTCCGGCTGGATGTCGAGGTTGTTGGTGATCTCCAGGTTGTTGACCACCGTCTCCATCACCTTGTCGACCTCGCCCTTGGGGGCAACCAGGCCGGCGCGCTCGAGCTTGTCCACCACGTTCTCCTCGGCCTCGCCCTGCCACAGGCGGGTGCTCTGCAGGGGAGAGAGGTCGCCGGCTTGCGGACTCTCGTCCTTGGCGCGGGTAGCGGCGTCCACCAGCACCCGCGTCATCTCGTCCTCCCGCGTGCCGAAGTTCGGGTCATAGCCCCACAGCCGGGTCTGCGCCTTGAAGCGGGCGGTGTGCAGCACGCCGTACTTCATGTCGGACTCCTCGCTGTAGACCAGGGTGGGCAGCCACAGGCCGGGCCGCAGATTCTGCCGCCAACTGTCGAAGTGGAAGTAGTGGCTGGTGAAGCCGCCGCCGGTGTCCACCCCGTTGAAGCGCACGATGTTGTATTCCTGCTCCTCCACCCAGATGCGTCCTTTGAAGCCGCCGGCCTTGCCCACCGGGGCCACCTCGAAGACCATGCAGCGCAGGTCGCCGAGGAACTCGCGGTGCAGGTAGCGGAAGCGGTAGTGCTGGCGGTCGAAGTGCTGGCTGTCCACCGCGATCATCCCGGCGAAGCCTTGCGGCGCGTAGTTGATGGGGAAGAAGCCGAAGGCGTTGTGCAGCAGGGTGCGGAAGCGGCCCGGCATGTCCACGTACAAGGCCTCGTTGGTCACGCCCCGGCTGAAGTCCAGTCGCCCCAGGAAGTATTCGTCCTTCTCCGGCACACTGCCCAGTTCCTTGTCGGGGCGCTGGTCCTGGAGATAGGTCTCCATCATGGGCCGGAAGTGCCGCAGGTTCTCGATCATGAACTGTTCGCGCGCGATGGTGCGGTCGATCACCTGGTCCTGGTCCGAGGACGCCACGGAGACGGAGGGAGCGGGCGCCGCCGATTGTGTCCAGGCCGGGGCCGCCAGGAGCGCCGCCGCCATGCCGATGAGGAGCAGTTTGCTGATGCGCATTTCTATTCCCCTTTCCCCGTTGGTTCAGTAAGCCAGTTGGAAGACCACGTGGAGCGTGGCCACGGTGTCCTCCGGGTGCCCGTCCTTGCGGGCGGGCTTGAAGCGGATGCGCTCGGCGGCGTGCACCGCGGCCTCGTCCAGGCCATGCCCCAGGCCGCGGACCACGCGCAGCACGCGGAGGTCGCCATTGGCGCCGAAATCCACCTCCAGCAGGACCTCGCCTTCCACCTTCAGGCGGCGGGCCTCCTCGGTGTAGAGGGGATTGGGCTTGTCGAGGATCTCCACCGGCAGGAGGCTGGGGCCCTGCGCGGCGCGCGTGCCGCCGCTGCCGCCGCCCTCCCCGCCGACGCCGCCGTTGCCGAAGCCGCCCATGGCCACGCCCCCGCGCCCGTTCCCGCCGGGACCGCCGGCGCCGGTGGCCACGCCGTTGCCGAAGCCCGCGCTCTTCACCGTCCCGGGCACGCCATGGATGCCCCCGGTGCCGTTGCCGTTGCCCCGGCCCGCGGGCAGATCGAATTGCCCCAGCGACGCGATCTGCACCGCGCCGTGGGCGTCCTTTTGCGGAGGCACGCCGTTGGGATCGCCGAAGCCCCCGGTCTGCACCTTGCGCGCCGGCAGCTTCAAAGTGGGCTTGGCGGAGCTGCCCTCCAGGAGTCCGGTGCGCACCACTCGCGGCGGCGCCGGGGCGGGCAGGTCGAGCTTGCTCTCCACCTTGGGCATCGCCGTGGGAGGAGGATCGTTCTTGATGACCGGACGCGGCAGACGCGGCGCCTCCAGCCGCGCCACCTCCACCGGCGGCTTCAGCGGCGGCGGCGGGAGTTTGACCCGCACCCGCGGCGGCGCCGGGTGCTCCATCAGGTCGGGAGCGACCAGGGTGACCGACTCGAAGTCGCGCCGGGGAGAGATCACCTGCGGTTGAAGGATGGGAATGGCCGCCAGCAGCGCCACTACCGAAGTCTGGAAGGCGGCGCCCAGCCCGAAGCGCGACCAGCGCGCCGGCTGCGGCGGCAGCAAGGCCAGTTGGAAGTTCGTCCGGTTGCGGCCCATGTTCTTCCCCCATCGCGCGGCAGAAGCTCGGCCGCGCTCTTGCCAGCGAGCCCGGATGGCCCCGGGTTCGCCGGATGCATCAAGCTACCTTCGCTCCGTCCCCGCCACAAGATTCCTGGCGGCCGATTCGAGGGTGAGAACTCCTCCGCTCGCACACTGTCCCATCGGCCATTGTCTGAAAGGCCATTGAACCTGCCCGGCCGGACACGCGGCGCGCTGCGCCCTCGCCCACCCGTCCCGGCGGGTCAAGGGGCAAACGGTTTGCCATCTCGGGAACGTTCTCGGGAGCGGGGTTAAGCGGAGGCAGCGGAGAGCGACTGTATAAGAGTTACCGGGTGGCA
>DASPRL010000111.1 GCA_035624475.1 Terriglobales bacterium | reverse complement strand
GGCAGCGCCGAGGAGACCAACGCGCGCTACCACTTCCTGTTGAAGTCGGGCCAGACCGGCCTGTCCGTGGCCTTTGACCTGCCCACCCAGATCGGCTACGACTCGGACCACCCCCTGGCCCAGGGGGAGGTGGGCAAGGTGGGGGTGGCCATTGACTCCCTATGGGACATGGAACGCCTGTTTCAGGGCATCCCCCTGGACCAGGTGTCCACCTCCATGACCATCAACTCGCCTTGCGCAGTCATCATGGCCATGTACCTGGCGGTGGCGGAGAAGCAAGGCGTGCCCTTCGACAAACTGCGGGGCACGGTGCAAAACGACATCCTGAAGGAATATCCGGCCCGGGGCACCTATATCTTTGCGCCCCGGCCCTCCATGCGCCTCATCACCGACATCTTCGCTTACTGCACCAAGGAAGTGCCCCAGTGGAACACCATCAGCATCAGCGGCTACCACATCCGGGAAGCCGGCTCCACCGCGGTCCAGGAAGTCGCCTTCACCCTGGCCAACGGCATCGCCTACGTGGAGGCGGCCATCCTGCTGGCGCTCTATGTCGCAGTGGCCAAGCGCGCCGGCGCCGACGTGAAGAAACTTTCCGGCACGGTGCAGAACGACATCCTGAAGGAATACATCGCGCGCGGGACGTACATCTATCCGCCACAGCACGCGATGCGCATCGTGACCGACATCTTCGCCTACGCCAACCGCGAGGTGCCGGAGTGGAACACCATCTCCATCTCCGGCTACCACATGCGCGAGGCGGGCTCGACCGCGGTGCAGGAAGTGGCCTTCACCCTGGGCAACGGCATCGCCTACGTGCAGGCGGCGCTCGACGCCGGGCTGGACGTGGACCGCTTCGCCCCGCGCATCGCCTTTTTCTTCAACGCGCACAGCAACTTCCTGGAAGAGGTGGCCAAGTACCGGGCGGCGCGGCGGTTGTGGGCGAAGATCATGCGCGAGCGCTTCCACGCCAAGAACCCGCGCTCCTGGATGCTGCGCTTCCACACCCAGACGGCGGGCTCGACGCTGACCGCGCAGCAGCCGGAGAACAACATCGTGCGCACCGCGCTGCAGGCGCTGGCGGCGGTGCTGGGGGGGACGCAGTCGCTGCACACCAACTCCTACGACGAGGCCCTGGCGCTGCCCACCGAGGATGCGGTGCGCGTCGCCCTGCGCACGCAGCAGATCCTGGCCTACGAATCGGGCGTGGCCCAGACCATCGATCCGCTGGCCGGCTCCTACTGTGTGGAATCGCTGACCAACGAGATCGAGGCGCGGGCGCAGGCCTACCTGGAGCGCATCGAGGCGCTGGGCGGGATGCTGCGCGCCATCGAGCGCGGCTTCGTGCAGCAGGAGATCCAGAACGCCGCCTACGAGTACCAGCAGGCGGTCGACCGGCTGGAGGCGGTGGTGGTGGGAGTGAACCGCTTCACCGCCGAGTCGGAGAAAGCCGTGCCCCTGCAGAAGATCGACGAGAACGTGGAACGCAAGCAAGTGGAGCGGGTGCGCGCCCTGCGCGTCCGCCGCGACGCCGCCCGGTGGAAGGCGGCGCTGGAGCAGGTGGAAGAGGCCGCCCGCTCGGGCGAGAACCTGCTGCCCCGCATCATCGCCGCGGTCGAGGCCTGCGCCACCGTGGGCGAGATCTCCGATGCCCTCCGCCGCGTCTTCGGGGAGTATCACGAGAGCGTGTTCATCTGAGACGTCAGACGTCGGACGTCGGACGTCAGAGGTCAGCTAGGCCCCCCTCTAGAAATGAGAGACTAGAAACTGCTTCGCGATTCCGCCCGTCTCGCATAAGCTAGCCGGAACCTTTCTCTTAGGGGAACCGTGGGCGGGGGCGAAGCGGCGGAGCGCAGACACGAGGAGCTGATCAACAGCCTGACCCACGGGCTGGGGCTGGCGCTGTGCCTGGCGGGGGTGCCGCTGCTGATCGCGCTGGCGGCGCTGCGCGGGGGCGCCCGCCTGGTGGTGGCGGTCAGCATCTACGGCGCCTGCCTGCTGGCCCTCTATGCCGCCTCCACCCTCTATCACGCCCTGCGAGGGCCGCGGGTGAAACGCTTCTTCCGCCTGCTCGACCACTCCGCCATCTACCTGCTCATCGCCGGTACCTACACCCCGTTCACCCTGGTGGTGCTGCGCGGCGCCTGGGGCTGGACCCTGCTCGCCCTGGTGTGGGGGATCTCCGTCTGCGGCATCCTGTGGAAGGTCTTCTTCCTGGAGCGGCTGGAGGCGGTCTCGGTCGCGCTCTACGTGGCCATGGGATGGCTGGCGGTCATCGCCATCAAGCCCATGTTCGCGGCCCTGCACACCGAAGGCATGCTCTGGATCCTGGCGGGAGGCGCGGCCTATACCGGCGGGCTGGTCTTCTTCGCCTGGAGGCGGGTGCCCTACAACCACGCCATCTGGCACCTCTTTGTGATGGCCGGCAGCCTCTGCCACTACCTGGCGGTCATGCGCTACGTGCTGCCGGGCCGGGCCTGAGACGGGGCGCATCCGCGGCGGCATTACGTTGGTGCAGGCAAGGGGCTATATAATTGGGCATCTTTTCCCCGCCTGGGCCATGCAGGGACAATCTACGGTCATGACAGGGAGCGCCGTGCCAGGCTTGATGGAGACGACCGAGGCGAAGGGCGTAGTGGTGGAGATCGGGGGCCTGCCCATCCGGCTGCGCTCCGGCGATCCCGCCTTCCTGCGCCTGGTGCGGGAGCGCTACGCCGGCTACGTAAGCGCCGGCGAGCGCGCCAGCTTCGACTTCGAGATCGACCTGGCGCCGCCCGGCAACGGCGGCGGCGACGAGGACGTGAGCGTGCGCTGGGAGTCGGGGACGTGGCGGATGGAGCGCGGCGACTTCCGCGCCGAGTGGGAGCCGGCCAGCGCCCGCGGCCGCATCCGCCAGACCGCCAACCCCTATGCCCTGGATTCGGTGCTGCGCATCGTGCACACCCTGCTGCTGGCGCGGCAAGGCGGCTTCCTGGCGCATGCTTCCAGCGTGATCCGCAACGGGCGCGCCCACCTGTTCGCCGGGGTCTCGGGAGCGGGCAAGACCACCCTGGTGCGGCTGGCGCCCCCGGACGTCACCCTGCTCACCGACGAGATCTCCTACGTGACCCGGCAGGAAGGCGGCTACTTCGCCGCCGGTACCCCGTTCTACGGCGAGCTGGCGCGCCCAGGGGAGAACCTGCGCGCTCCCATCGCCGCCCTCTATCTGCTGGCCAAGGGAGTGGAGAACCGCATCGAGCCGGTGGCAGGGGCGGAGGCGGTGCGCGGCCTGCTGGCCAACATCCTGTTCTTCGCCCAGGAGCCCGAGTTCGTGCGCCTGGTCTTCGAGGCGGCCTGCGAGTTCGCCGCGCGGGTGCCGGTGCGGCGGCTGACCTTTCGGCCCGAGGCCCGGGTCTGGGAGATGATCCAGTGAGCGGAAAGCGCTACGTGGCGCGCAGCACCGCCATCGCCGCCCGCGCCTTGGGCGACGAGATGATGGTGATGGCGGCGGCCGATTCCGCCCTCTTCACCCTCAACGAGGTGGCCAAGGTGATCTGGGAGGCGGCCGACGGCGCGACCCCGCTGGAGGAGATCGTGCGCCAGCAGGTGTGCCCGCGGTATGAGGTCGCGGAAGAGGAAGCCCTGAAGGACGCGGAAGAACTGGTGGAGGGGCTGGCGGCGCACGGGCTGCTGCTGGTCTCCGACCAGCCCATCGTCCGGGGCGGCTCCGGGCAGGGAGGCGCATGAGCAGCCTGGTGGCGGAGATGGGAGTGAAGGCGCTGCGGCTGGGCGTGCCGCTGGCGGTGCAACTCGACCTCACCTACCGCTGCAACGAGCGCTGCATCCACTGCTATCTCGACCACGACGATCACGGCGAGATGACCACCGCCGAGATTCTGGACCTGCTCGACCAGATGGCCGCGGCCGGGGTCTTCTACCTCACCCTGAGCGGCGGCGAGATCCTGATGCGCCGCGACTTCTTCCAGGTCCTGGAGCACGCGCGCGCGCGCACCTTCTGCGTCAAGCTGAAGACCAACGCGGTCATGATCCGGCAGGAGGAGGCGGAGCGCATCTGCGCCCTGGGGGTGGAGCAGGTGCAGGTCAGCCTCTACTCCCACCGCCCCGAGGTGCATGACGGCATCACCAAGCTGCCGGGGTCGCTGGAGCGCACCCTGGCGGGGGTGCGCCGGCTGAAGGCGGCGGGGCTGCGGGTCATCTTCGCGGACGTGCTCATGCGCCAGAACTTCCAGGACTACGCCGGGGTGAAGGCGCTGGCGGCGGAGGTGGGAGCGGAATTCACCCTGGACCCCACCATCACCCCCATGATGGATGGCGACCGCTCCATCCTCAACCTGAACGTGGACCCGGCGGCGCTGCGCGAGGTCTTCCGCAACGAGAGCCTGGTGGGCAAAGTGGAGGAATTCTGCGCGCCGCCGCAGGGCGCGGATGAGGAGACGCTGAACTCGCTGCCCTGCAGCGCCGGACACACTGCCTGCTACGTCTCCCCCTACGGCGAGGTCTATCCCTGCGTGCAGTTTCCGCTGCCCTGCGGCAACGTGCGCCGGCAGAAGTTCCTGGAGATCTGGCGGGATTCGCCGCAACTGCGCGAGGTCCGCTCCATCACCCTGCGCGACATGCCTTCTTGCTCGAAGTGCGCGCATGGCGGCAGTTGCACGCGCTGTCCCGGGCTGGCCTACCTGGAGGGCGACATGCGCGGCCCCTCCTACCAGGACTGCGAGAAGTCGTACGCCCGCACCGGCATCCCTTCGGAGAACCTGAAGGCGCGGCAGGCCACCGCGGCACCGCCGCGGCTGGTGCAGATCCAAGGGCTGCGTCCGGCGACGTCTCCACCGGCGCCCGCGACCGCCGCCCGCCAGTAGGCTCCCGCCCCGTTTCCCTCTACTTGATCTGCGCCTGCAGGTCGCAGGCCTCGCGGCAGTCGAGGCAGTACCACTGCCCGTCCTGGCAGAGGCGGACGTTGTTGAAACCGTGGCAGAGGCAGCAGTACTTGTCGCAGTCGCAGCGGTCCTCTTCCTTGTCGCAGACGGCGCATTTGAAGGCTTCTGCCATGAGGTGAATGTAGCGCGAAACGGGGCGGATGGAAAGTTCTTGTGTCGTCCCTACGGGACTCAGGGGAATGACCCTGCCACCCAGCGCTGAAGCGCTGGGCCAACGAATGACGTCCCTCCGGGACTTTCTGAGGCTCCGTGTCTCCGTGGTGAATCCCCCTCTTCTCAGCGTACTCTGCGGCCTCGGCGGTGGAGTTCTTCCAGTAAGTCCCGCGTTGACCCGCGGAAAATGCGCGTGGTAACGTGGTAGGTTCTCTCATCTTCCGGCGGCGTGGTCAGTAGGGCCGCCAGCGAGGAAGCCGCTTGGCGCAGATGGTGGAGACGGCCACGTCGATCCTCCGCAAGACCGCCCTCAACCCCGTCCATCGCGCGATGGGGGGCAAGATGGTGGATTTCGGGGGCTGGGACATGCCGGTGGAGTATCCCGCGCCCGGCGGCCTCATCCAGGAGCATCTGGCGGTGCGCCAGCGGGTGGGGGTCTTCGACGTCTCGCACATGGGCGACATCCGCATCCGCGGGCCCCAGGCCCTGGCCGCCACCCAGCACCTCTCCATGAACGACGCCTCGCGGCTGGCCTTGGGCCAGGCCCACTATTCGGCGCTGCTCTATCCCCAGGGCACCTTCGTGGACGACGTGATCGTGCACAAGCTGGCCGAGGACGATTACCTGCTGGTGATCAACGCGGGCACGCGCGAGAAGGATTACTCGTGGGTGCGCGACAACGTGAAGGGTTTCGACTGCAAAGCCGAGGACGTGGGCAACGACTTCACCCAGATCGCGATCCAGGGGCCGCGCGCCCCGGAGGTGCTGGGCAAGCTCACCGACGCCAATCTGGCCGCGGTCAAGAACTACTGGTTCACCCACGGCACGGTGTGCGGGTTGAAGCAGACGCTCATCGCGCGCACCGGGTACACCGGCGAAGACGGCTTCGAGATCTACATCCCGGCGGACGAGCCGACCAGCGCGCGGGTATGGCAGGAAGTGCTGGAGGCGGGCAAGGAGTTCCAGATCCTGCCCTGCGGGCTGGGGGCGCGCAACACCCTGCGCCTGGAGTCCAAGATGGCGCTCTACGGCCACGAGATCTCCGATTCCATCACCGTCTGGGAGGCGTGTCTGGACCGCTTCTGCAAGCTGGAGAAGCCGGAGTTCATCGGGAAAGCCGCGCTGGAGCGACAGAAGGCGGAGGGCGTGCTGCGCACCCTGGTGGGGCTGGAGATGGTGGAGCGTGGCATCGCCCGCGATGGCTACAAACTGCGCGACGACCACGGGCGGGAGATCGGCTACGTCACCAGCGGCTCCTACGCGCCCTACCTCAAGAAGAACATCGCGCTCGGCTACCTGCCGCCGGCGATGGCGGAGGTGGGGAGGACGGTGCTGGTGGAGATCCGCGGGCAGGGCGTGAAGGCACAGGTGGTGCCCACGCCGTTCTATAAGCGGCCGAAGAAGTAGGTGGCTTTTTGAGAACTGCAGATCCCTCGCGGGCGGAAGTCCGCTCGGGATGACAATTCCAGAGAGTGGTGGTTGGGAGAAGAAGCGGATGGCGTATCCCAAAGAGCTCAAGTACACGAAGGAAC
Organism: Terriglobales bacterium; assembly: GCA_035624475.1. Classification (NCBI taxonomy): domain Bacteria; kingdom Pseudomonadati; phylum Acidobacteriota; class Terriglobia; order Terriglobales; species Terriglobales bacterium. The sequence continues at coordinate 3,926 of DASPRL010000111.1, read as the reverse complement.
ACGAGTGGATCAAGGTGGAGGGCACGACCGGGACGGTCGGCATCACCCACCACGCCCAGGAGGCGCTGGGCGACATCGTGTTCGTGGAATTGCCCAAGCCGGGCGCGGAAGTCGCCGCCGGCAAGAGCTTCGGCACGGTGGAGTCGGTGAAGGCGGTCTCTGAACTCTATGCCCCGGCCTCGGGCACGGTCACCGCGGTCAACGAGGAGCTGAACACCGCGCCGGAGAAGATCAACCAGGACGCGCATGCCGCCTGGATGATCAAGATCACGCTCAAGGACGCCGCCGAACTGAACAACCTGCTCAGCGCCGAGGAGTACGAGAAGTTCGTGACAGAGGAACACTAGGCGATTTATTCATTTATTGATTTATTGATTTGCTGATTGCCGGGCTAACAGGCGGCGGCGAAATCAATCAATAAATCAGAAAATCAATAAATTCATGCGCTATCTTCCCAAGTCTTCCGCCGAGCGCGCCGCGATGTTGCGCGAGATGGGTGCGCGCAGCATCGACGACCTGTTCGCGCCCATCCCCGCCGAATACCGGCTGAAGGGCGACCTGAACATCCCGCGCGCCTTCGCCGAGAGCGAGATCGTGGACTACTTCCGGCAGCGCTCCACCGACAACGCCGCCGGCTACACCCTGTTCCTGGGCGCGGGCGCCTACCAGCACTACCGCCCGGTGGTGATCGACGCGCTCATCTCGCGCGGCGAGTTCTTCACCGCCTATACGCCCTACCAGGCGGAGGTCTCGCAGGGCACGCTGCAGGCCATCTTCGAGTTCCAGAGCATGATCTGCGAACTGACCGGCATGGAGGTGGCCAACGCCTCCATGTACGACGGCTCGACCGCCGTGCCCGAGTCGGTGATGATGGCGGCGCGCGCCACCGGGCGCCATCGCGCGGTCATCGCTCGCTCGCTCCATCCTGAGTACCGCGAGGTGCTGGCCACCTACACCCAGCACCAGGGCCTGCCGGTCTCGCTCGCTGGGTTCGGCGAGAACGGCCGCGTGGACCTGGCGGCGCTGGAAAAAGCGGTGACGGAGGAGACGGCGTGCGTGGTCGTCCAGTCGCCCAACTTTTTTGGCACCATCGAGGACGTGGCCGCCGCCGCCGACATCGCCCATAGGAAGGGCGCGCTGCTGGTGGTCTCCATCGCGGAGGCGGTCTCGCTGGGCATCGTGAAGCCGCCGGCGGAGGCCGACATCGTGTGCATGGAGGCGCAGTCCTTCGGCATCCCCCTGGGTTTCGGCGGGCCCTACGCCGGCGTGATCGCCACCAAGGAAAAGTTCGTGCGCCAGATCCCGGGGCGGCTGGTAGGCCAGACCGTGGACCGGGAAGGGAAGCGCGGCTTCTGCCTGACCCTCTCCACCCGCGAGCAGCACATCCGGCGGGAGAAGGCGACCTCGAACATCTGCACCAACCAGGCGCTGGTGGCGCTGATGGCCAACATCTTCATGACCATCTACGGGCGCGAGGGGTTGAAGGAACTGGCCAAACAGAACCTGGCCAAGGCCGCCTACGCCGCGGGCGAGTTCGGGAAGAAGGCCAAGGTGCTGTTCGGCAGCGCGCCCCGCTTCAACGAGTTCGTGGTCCAGACCAAGGAAGACCCGCATGCCATCAACAGCCGCCTGCTCGACCAGAGGATCGTGGGCGGCTTTCCACTGCAGAAGTTCTATCCCGAGCTGGGCAACGCGGCCCTGTGGTGCTGCACCGAGATGACCACGCGAGCGGCCATCGACGCAGCGGTGAAGGCGGTGACGGAATGAAAGACCGCATCCGCAAGGCCACCGAGCACGTGAACCAGAACGAAGGGCTGATCTTCGAGAAGTCGTCTCCGGGGAAGGCGGCGTGGATGCTGCCGCCGCTGGACGTCCCCGAGGCCGACCCGCAGAAGCTGCTGGGGGCGGCGGCGCGCGCCGACCTGGGCGCCATGCCCGAGGTCAGCGAGATCGAGATCATCCGCCACTTCACCCGCCTCTCCACCTGGAACTACGGTGTGGACACGGGCATGTATCCGCTGGGCTCCTGCACCATGAAGTACAACCCGCGGGTGAATGAGGCGGTGGCGCGGCTGGAGGGCCTGGCCAATGGGCATCCCTACCAGCCGGAGCGCATCTCGCAGGGAGCGCTGCTCATCCTGAAGGTGCTGTCGAAGTGCCTGCTGGAGATCTGCGGCATGGACGCGGTCACGCTGCAGCCGGCCGCGGGCGCGCACGGGGAGTTCACCGGCATCCTGCTGGCGCGCGCTTACCTGCAGTCGAAGGGCAATCCGCGCAAGAAGGTGCTCATCCCGGACTCGGCGCACGGCACCAACCCCGCCACCGTCACCATGAGCGGCTATACGGTGGAGAACCTGAAGTCCAACGCCGCCGGCATGGTCGACCTGGGCGCGCTCGAGGCGCAGATGAACGAGGACGTGGCCGCGCTCATGCTCACCAATCCCAATACCCTGGGGGTGTTCGAGCAGGAGATCCACAAGATCGCCGACATCCTGCACGCCAAGGGCGGGCTGCTCTACATGGACGGCGCCAACATGAACGCGCTGGTGGGCAAGGCGCGTCCCGGCGACTTCGGCGTGGACGTCATGCACCTGAACCTGCACAAGACCTTCTCCACGCCCCACGGCGGAGGCGGCCCGGGCTCGGGCCCGGTGCTGTGCAAGCAGGCGCTGGAGCCCTTCCTGCCGGTGCCGGTGATCGTCACCCGTCCCGACGGGCTCATGGGCTTCGAATACAACCGCCCGCAGTCGGTGGGACGGGTGCGCGCTTTCTACGGCAACTTCGGGATGCACATCCGCGCGCTCGCCTACATCATGGCCAACGGCCCTGAGGGCCTGCGCCAGACCACCGAGGACGCGGTGCTCAACGCCAACTACGTGCGCAAGAAGCTGGAGGGCGTGTACGACCTGCCCTACGCCACGCCCACCATGCACGAGGTGGTCTTCAGCGACAAGCTGCAGGGGAAGTCCGGAGTCAAGACCGGGGACATCGCCAAGCGCCTGATCGACTACGGCTTCCACCCCTACACCGTATCGTTCCCGCTGATCGTGCACGGCGCGCTCATGATCGAGCCCACGGAGAGCGAGTCGCTGGAGGAGCTGGACCTGTTCGTGGACGCCATGAAGGCGATCGCGGAAGAGTGTGAGCGCTCGCCCAAGCTGGTGCAGGAGGCGCCGCACACCACCCGGGTCTCGCGGCTCGACGAGGTGCAGGCGGCACGCAAGCCGGTGCTGCGCTGGAAGCCCGAAGCCAAGCCCGCCGCCGCGGACTAGAACCCCTAACTACGAAGGGCACGAAGGTTCACGAAGGGAGACGAGGCCGACGGATCCGCCTTCCTTCGTGCTCCTTCGTGTCCTTCGTGGTTAAGAACTCTCTGCGCTCACGCGGCCTTGCGCGAGGTCACCGCGAAGAAAGGGGTGGCCTGCTGGGCCACCTTCTGGGAGCCGCAGTGGGGGCAGACCAGCTTCTGCTCCTTCTCGTGCTCCGCAAGGGTCAGGATCTTTTCGAAGGGCTTCTTGCAGTCCAGGCAGAGATATTCGTAGCGGGGCATGGGGTCCCTCCCGCGAATGAGGTCTGAGAAAAGTTTAGCGCCGGACCGCCCTCGCGTACAATCCCCGCATGTCCGTCTTCGATGAAAAGCGGGAAGAATTGGAGCGCCACGAGTTCATGATGGGGGTATCGCGGGGGCGCCTAGCGGTCACCCTCGACCTGCTCACCGACGCCCTCACCCTGGTGGGCCAGCACGGCGTCTACTGCCAGAGCCAGCGCTATCCCAACCGCCCCGTCATGGACATCGAACTCGTCCTCAAGTGCCTGAACGATTCCAAGGAATTGATCAAGACGGTGATGGCGGAGCTGGAGAAGAATCGGAACATCGGGTGACTGCGCCATTGGGTCATTGAAGATCGCAGATTTCAGATTGCAGA
>DASPRL010000110.1 GCA_035624475.1 Terriglobales bacterium | reverse complement strand
GCAAGGCCCGCCGCAGGTCGGAGAGCAAGACGTCGAGGTAGGAAGAGCGCTTGAGCAGGCCGGACTTCTCGTCGGTGACGGCCAGGGTCTTCATCAGACTGCGCAGGCGGGCGTTGTTCACCGCCAGCACCATCTGGTCTGCGATGGTCTTTAGCACCACCACGTCGGTCTGCCGCCACTGGTGCCCGGGGGTACACTGCTCCAGGATCATCACGCCCACGTGCTCTTCGCCGTCCACCAGAGGGACAGCCAGCACCGACTGGATGCCCAGGGTGGCGATGACCGCCTTGATGGGCGCCAGCTCGGGAGCGTTGGGAGCGTTGGCGATGGTGACCAGTCCGTTGGGCACCGCCAGCCCCTGCAGCACCCCGATGAGCTTGACGATGGCCATCACGTCCGACTGCTTGATGCCCGGGGCACAGTACTCCAGGGCGGCGGAGGGCGGCTTGCCGGGGGTACACAGGCCGGCCACGCAGCGGCTGGCGCCCCAGTGGCGGCCCACGTCGTTGACGGCGGCAAACAGCACGCCCTTCACGTTGCCCTGGCGGTAGATGTTGCGGGTGATCTCGGTGACCTTGGCGATGTTGTCCACCGCCTGCTCGTTGGCCACCGCCTGGGGCAAGGGCGCGGGCGGAGGCGGGGAAGGAGGCGGAGGCGCCGCTCCCTTGGCCGCGGCCGCAGCCGGAGCCGCCGGGGTGGCGGCGGGCGCGGGCGTCGCCGGCGCGGGTGCCGCCCCGGGAGCCATGCCGGCGTTGATGTACAGGGTGCGCAGCTTCTCGTTGCGCTCCTCTTCGCGGGGAAAGAGCTTCTGGATGCGCTGCAGGCGCTCCACCGCGCGCGAGCGCATGGAGTACTGGATGAAGATCTCCGCCTGCAGCATCAGGTCTTCCAGCACCGTGGTCTCGCCCTCGGCCTCGGCGCCGGGGGTGGTGCTCTGCTCCTCGCCCGCCTGGATCACGGAGCCGAAGCGGTGGGCGATTGCGTTGAAGCGGTTGCCGTCGATCTTGCCGCGCAGCATCTCCAGGCGCTTCTGGTGGCCGCCTTCGTAGGGATCGACCTCGGCGGCGCGGTCGAGGCAGTCGCCCGCCTTGAGGAAGTTGCCGGCCGCGTAGTACAGCTCGAAGAGCTTGAGCAAGGTGTTGCAGTAGTCATGCTCGCGGTTGGCGGAGTCGAAGAGCCTGACCATGTACTCCAGCACCTCGGTGCCGGAGGCACGCTGGTCGGTGACATCCTTCATCAGGCCGACGAATTCGCGGCGCCGTCCGGCCTTGTGCTCGTGCTCCTCCAGCCGCCGGGCCAGTTCCAGGGCCTTGTCCTGGTGATCGCTGGCGATCAGCCCCCCGATCACGGCCATGACCTCGTCGATCTGCTTGGGATTGTGCTCGAACAGCTCCCAGACGTAGGGCTCGGCCTCCAGGGCGCGGCCGGCGGCGACCAGGGCGCGGGCGTAGGCCTCGCGGTAGTCAGGGGTGCTGTCGGCGGGGGTGGCGATGGGCTCCAGGATGGTGATGGCCTTGGCGGCGTTGCCGCGGGCCAGCAAGCCGCGCCCGTAGGCCAGCGCCACGTCGCGGTTGGAGCCGTCGAGCGAGTAGGCGCGCTCGTACCAGGCGTAGCCATCGCCCTCCTTCTGCTCCAACTGCCCGGCATCGAAGAAGGCCTGGGCGGCGGCCGGGTTGTCGCCCACCTGGGTGGCCAACTCGCCCAGTTGGCGGAAGTTCTCCAGCTTGGGCTCCAGCACCACCATGCGGCGCAGCGCGCCCACGGCGTCGGCCTTGCGGCCGGCGGAGACCAGCGTCCGCACGGCCGTGTGGTAGGCCTCCAGCGACTCCTCCTTGCGGGTCTTCTCGGTGAGCTGGGCGAAGCGCACTGTCTGCTCCACCTTGGGAGACTGCAGACGGGCCAGCTTCTTGTAGGTGATGGCGGCCTTGGTGGCGTCGCCGATGGCCGCCTGCCGGTCGAAGATCTCCGCCAGCAGCATAGCGGCGTCCTGGGTGCGGTTCAGGTTGAGGCAGAGATCGGCGGCGGTCTGGCTGACCTGGTCGTTGTTGGGATCGTCCTCCAGGATGCCGAGGTACTCCTCCAGGGCGTCGGCCTGCTTGCCCTTCTGCAGGTACTTCTCGGCTTTTTCCAAGCGCTTGGAGATGTCAGCCATGGAGACGTCGGGGCACGATGGCGTGGGGGCGTGCGTATTCTATGCGCAAGCCAAGGCCCCCAGCAATCACAGCAGCTCGATTTTATCTTAGCGGAAGCGCGGGCGGATGCCCACGCGGGAAAAGGTACACCGGCGTCATCGGCCTTCTGGAATCCGCCGCCGCCGTGATAGGTTGCTGCCCCATGTCACGGGAACGACCAGGCACACCGCCCTCGGAAGCCTCCGAGACCGGGCTGAAGAAGCAGCTCAGCGCCGGACAGATGGCGATGCTGGGTGTGGGCGGCTCCATCGGAACCGGGCTGCTGATGGGCTCGGGAGCGGCCATCCCCATCGCCGGGCCGGCGGTCATCGTGAGCTTCCTGCTGGCCGCGGCCATCACCTGGACGGTGACCATGGCGCTGGGCGAGATGGCCAGCGTACATCCCGCCGCCGGCTCCTTCGGGCTCTACGCCGAGATCTACCTCCATCCCTGGGCGGGATTCATCTCGCGCTACGGCTACTGGCTGGCCATCGCCATCGCCATCGGCGGGGAGATGGTGGCGGCGGCCCTGTGCATGCGAGTGTGGCTGCCGCAGGTGCCCGCCCTGGCCTGGGTGGCCCTGTTCTCCCTCCTGCTGATCGGCGTCAACCTGCGCCCGGTGGGAGACCTGGGCCGCTTCGAGTACTGGTTCGCCATGTTCAAGCTGGTCACCATCCTGGCTTTCGTAGTGCTGGGAGCGGGATTGCTGGGGAGCGGGCAGGTGGCCCCGCAGTACACGGCGCAGGGCGGCTTCTTCCCCCGCGGGCGGCTGGCGCCGCTGCTGGCCATGTCGTTCTCCCTGTTCACCTTCGCCGGCATCGAGATGGTGGCCATTTCTTCCGGCGAGGCGCGCGGGGTGCGCGAGATCGCGCGCGCGGTGCGGCTCACCTTCGGCCTGCTGGCGGTGGTCTACCTGGGAGCCATCGCGGTGCTGGTGGGGGTGATGCCATGGAACGCGGTGGCGCGGGAGGTGAGCGAGAGCCCCTTCGTCACCGTCTTCCAGCACGTGGGGCTGCCGGCAGCCTCCCACGTGATGAACTTCGTGGTGCTGAGCGCGGCGCTCTCCGGAGCCAACGCCAGCCTCTACGTGGACTCGCGCATGCTCTTCTCGCTGGCCCGCGGCGGCTACGCGCCGGCGGTCTTCGGGCGGCTCAACCCGGCGGGCTCGCCGCTGGCGGCGCTGCTGGCCTCCTCCTTCGGCGTGGTGCTGGCCCTGGGGATGGAGAAGTGGGCGCCGCAGTCGGCCTTCGTCTACCTGCTGGGAGCGGCCCTGTTCGGGGCCATGCTGGCGTGGCTGGTGGCCCTGGCCGCTCACCTCGTCTTCCGGCGGCGACTGACCGCGGAGCAGGTGGCGGCGCTGCCCCTGCGCTCGCGCGGCGGAGCCTGGCTCTCGGCCGCGGGCTTCGCCGCCATCGTCGTCTCCCTGGTCGCGACCTGGTGGTACTCGCGCGTGACCGTGGTCAGCGGCGTGCTCTACCTGGGGATTCTGAGCGCGGCGTACCTGGCCGCAAGGCCTAAGAGATTGGGGAATTGAGTAATCGGGTAATCGGGTAATCGGAAGCGTAGCGGCGTCCGGTTCTGCAATTACTCAATTCCCCGATCACCCAATTACTCAATTCTCCGCTTTCGCCATTACAATTCGCCTATGCCCGACGACCTGCTCCGCTACCGCCCCGAGTTCCCCATCCTGGAGAAGACCGTCTACATGATCTCCAACAGCCTGGGGGCGATGCCGCGCGGGGTCTACGACGCCCTGCGCGACTACGCCGAGGGCTGGGCCACGCGCGGGGTGCGCGCCTGGGACGAGTGGTGGCCGCTGGCCGCGGAGGTGGGCGACCAGATCGGCGCGCTCATGAACGCCCCCGCGGGTTCGGTCTCGGTGCACATGAACGTCACTCTGTGCCAGGCGGTGGTGGCCTCCTGCTTCGATTTCAGCGGCCGGCGCAACAAGGTCGTCTACAGCGACATGAACTTCCCCTCGGTGATGTACTTCTGGGAGGCGCAGCGCGCGCGGGGCGCGCGCGTGCACATGGTGAAGACCGACGACGGCATCACTGTGCCGCTGGAGCGCATGCTCAACGCCATCGACGAGGAAACCCTGCTGGTGCCCATGTCGCACGTGATCTTCCGCAGCGCCTACATCCAGGACGCCCAAGCCATCGTGGAGAAGGCGCACCGCGTGGGTGCGCACGTGCTGCTCGACACCTTCCAGTCCCTGGGCACGGTGCCGGTGGACGTGCGGAAGCTCGGCGTGGACTTCACCACCGGCGGAGTATTGAAGTGGCTGTGCGGCGGCCCCGGCGTGGCTTATCTGTACGTCCGCCCCGACCTGGGAGCGCGGCTCGAGCCCCGGCTGACGGGATGGATGGCCCACCAGGAGCCCTTCGCCTTCGAAGTCGGCGCGCAGCGCTACACCGCGCCGCCCTACCGCTTCATGAACGGGACTCCCAACGTACCCGCGCTCTATGCTGCGCGCCCGGGACTGAAGATCGTGGCCGAGGCGGGGGTGGAGCGCATCCGGGAAAAGTCGCAACGGCAGACGGCGCGGCTGATGGCGCTGGCCGACGCGCGCGGCTGGCGCGTGAACACCCCGCGCGACCCGGAGCGCCGCGGCGGCACCGTCTCCCTCGATATGCCCGGCTCCAAGGAAGTCTGCGCCGAATTGCTCCAGCGCGGCGTGCTGGTGGACTGGCGCCCCCGGGCCGGGGTCCGCTTCGCTCCCCACTTCTACACCAGCGACGACGAGCTGAACCGCGCTATCGCGGTGGCGGACGAGATCCTGAGCGCGCGTCCGGCCGCCGACTCGTTCCCCGTGGAGCGATCGTGCTGAAGCTGCGCGCGAGATCCTTCGGCCCTGAAGGACCTCAGGATGACGCCCTCGCGCCGGGGCGGGATGGCGCCGAGGCCGGGACTGGGGATTTACGGCCCGGCCGCCCCCGGGGTATGATGCCCGCAGATTCCCCTCAAGTTGTGGCGCGAGACGGCCGCTGGGTCGGCCGCTGAACCATGAATCTGGCCGTGGTCATCCTGGCTGCCTGGCTGTCCTCGAGCGACAGCGATCCCCTCATCTACACCATGATCGGTGCCGTGCTGGGCGTCTACCTGTTCATCCGCGGCTTCCGCGCTCTGCAGCGCAAGCGCCTCATCATGGACACGCCCACCGCCAAAGTGCGCAGCGCCGCCATCGGCCTGGTCGAATTGCAGGGCGCCGCGGTGGGGCCCTTCACCTTCACCGCGCCCATCACCCGCGTGCCCTGCTTCTACCACCGCACCGAACTCTACAAGTGGGTGCAGCGCGGCAAGAGCAGCGAGTGGGAGAAGATCGCGGACGAGTGCCGCCACGTCCCCTTCTACCTGAAGGACCCGACCGGCATGGTGCTGGTGGACCCCAACGGCGCGGAGATGGAACTGCACTGCGACTTCAAACAGGAATTCCACCACTCGCTGTTCGGTTCCAGCTCCATCCCCGGGCCGGTGGCGGAGTTCATGGGCCGCTACGGCGTGGGCAGCAGCAACACCATCAAGATCGAGGAGCACTGCATCAAGCCCGATAACGCCCTCTTCATCCTGGGGACGCTGGCCACC
>DASPRL010000109.1 GCA_035624475.1 Terriglobales bacterium | reverse complement strand
CGGCTGGAGCGCACCGTCGCCATCAAGGTCCTGCCCGAGCAGTTCTCGCAGAACGCGGACCTGAAGCAGCGCTTCGAGCGCGAAGCGCGGGCCATCTCCTCGCTCAACCACCCCAACATCTGCACCCTTTACGACGTCGGCCACCACGACGGCATGGACTACCTGGTGCTGGAGTACATCGAGGGTGAGTCGCTGGCCGAGCGGCTGCAGAAGGGGCCGCTGCCGGTCGAGCAGACGCTGAAGACGGGCTGCGAGATCGCGGAGGCACTGGAGAAGGCGCACCGCCAGGGCATCGTGCACCGCGACCTGAAGCCGGGGAACGTGATGCTCACGAAGTCCGGCGCCAAGCTGCTGGACTTCGGCTTGGCCAAGCCGCAGGCGCCGCTGGGCGCCGCCAGTGCAACCGCCGCCGCCATCACCCAGACCAGCCCCGCCAGTCCTATCACGGTGCAAGGGACCATCGTGGGCACCTTCCAGTACATGTCGCCGGAGCAGGTAGAGGGGAAGGAAGCGGACGCGCGCAGCGACATCTTCGCCCTGGGGGCGGTGCTCTACGAGATGGCGACGGGGAAGCGCGCCTTCGAGGGCAAGAGCGCCATCTCGGTGGCGAGCGCCATCCTGGAGAAGGAGCCGGAGCCGGTGACGACGCTGGCGCCGCTGACGCCGCCGGCGCTGGCCCACGTCATGAAGGTGTGCCTGGCCAAGGACCCGGAAGAGCGCTTCCAGACGGCGCACGACGTCAAACTGCAGTTGAAGTGGATCGCGGAGGGCGGGTCGTCGGCGGTGGGGATGCCGGCGGTGAAGTCGGCGCGGCGGCGGCGGCGGGAGTGGCTGGCGTGGGGACTGGCGGCGGTGCTGGCGGCGGCGGGGGTGACCGCGGGCTGGCGGCTGCACGCGCCCCAGCCGCCGGAGGTGATGCGCTCCAGCCTGTTGCTGCCTCCCGACTTCGACACCGTGGGGCAGGACAGCTCGCTGGCCTTCTCGCCGGACGGGCGCAAGCTGGCGCTGGAGTTGGCCGGGAGCGACGGCAAGACCAAGATCTGGGTGCGCTCGCTGGACAGCCTGACAATGCAGCCGCTGGCGGGAACGGAGGGCGGCACCAATCCCACCTGGTCTCCCGACGGGCGCTACCTGGCCTACTTCGCCGAGCACAAGCTGAAGAGAATCGATGTGTCGGGGGGAACGGTGCAGACCATCTGCGACGCCGACGATGGCCGCGGCATCGCCTGGGGGCCGGACGGGACCATCGTCTTCGCGCCCGGGCCCTTCAGCGGGCTGTTCCAGGTGCCGGCGGCCGGCGGCAGCCCCAGTGAGTTGACCCATCCCGCGGCGACCGGGGAGACACACCGCTTGCCGCAGTTCCTGCCGGACGGCGAGCATGTGCTGTTTTTCGTGGGCGCGCTGAACGGCAAAGACAACGCCATCCGGGCGATCTCGCTGAAGACGCGGCAGGCGGTGAACATCCTGAAGCCGGCGGAGAGCGGGCCGCGCTACGTCGCGCCCGGGTACCTGGTCTTCCTGCGCGAGCAGAACCTGATGGCGCAGCCCTTCGACGCGAGCCGGCTGCAGCTGAGCGGCGAGGCGGTGCCTATCGCGGAGAAGGTGCAATTCAACACCTTTCGCTGGACGGGAAGCTATGCCCTGTCCGAGACCGGCCTGTTGGCCTACCGCCAGCAGGCGGGGGCTGGGAAATACCAGATCACCTGGCTGGACCTGGAGGGCAAAGAGTTGGGCAAGGTGGGCGAGCCCCTGAGCCTGACCGGGCTGGCCCTGGCGCCCGACGGCAAGCATGCGGTGCTGCTGCTGCCGGAGAGCGGCCAGCCGGGAATCTCCAAGCTGTGGATGTATGACCTGGAGCGGGGAGTGTTGAGCCGCTTCACCTTCGGCCCGGGGACGGAGCAGGGCGCGCAATGGTCGCCGGACGGCACCCAGGTGGCGTACTCCGCGGACCGCGGGCAGGGATCCGCCATCTACGTCAAGGCGGCCAGCGGCAGCACGCCCGAGCAGATGCTCTACCGCAGCGACTACTTCCTGAATCCCAGCGGCTGGTCCCCGGACGGCAAGCTCCTGGCCTTCGACCAACTGGGCGGGCAGAACAAGAATGGCGCGCTGTGGATCCTGCCCATGACGGGGGAGCGCAAACCCTACCGCCTGCATCCAGCCGCTACCGCCAACGAGAATGGGGCGGCGTTCTCTCCGGACGGGAAGTGGCTCAGCTACCAGTCCGACGAGTCGGGAGTGAACGAAACCTACATCGTGCCCTTCCCGGGGCCGGGGGGGAAGTGGCAGGTCACCCAGGGCGGGGGCGGTGGCGGCTGGCTGGGCAAGGACCGGTTCGTGTGGGTGACGCCGGAGTTGAAGCTGATGGCGTTGAAGATCAGCGCCAAGGGCGCGGACCTGCAGATCGGCCCGCCGCAGCCGCTGTTCGGAGGAAGGACACTGCCGCAGGTCGGGCCCACCGACAGCACGCGCGACGGCAAGCGCCTGCTGGCCTCGATGCCCGCGGGCGAGCACGGCGCCAATCCCTCGCTGGTGCTGGTGAGCCACTGGATGGCGGAGCTGAAGAAGTAGTTTCTGGTTTCTAGAGAGGGGAAATGGCGCTAGCGGTGGGCAGCAAACTCGGGCCGTACGAGATCCTGGGCGCCGCGGGCGCGGGCGGGATGGGCGAGGTGTACCGGGCGCGTGACACCCGCCTGGAGCGCACCGTCGCTATCAAGGTCCTGCCCGAGCAGTTCAGCCAGAACCCCGACCTCCGCCAGCGCTTCGAGCGCGAGGCGCGCGCCATCTCTTCGCTCAACCATCCCAACATCTGCACCCTCTACGATGTCGGCCACCAGGACGGCACCGACTACCTGGTGCTGGAGTACATCGAGGGCGAGACACTGTCGGCGCGGCTGCAACGCGGGCCGCTGCCGGTCGAACAGACGCTGAAGACGGGCTGCGAGATCGCGGAGGCGCTGGAGAAGGCGCACCGCCAGGGCATCGTGCACCGCGACCTGAAGCCGGGGAACGTGATGCTCACCAAGTCCGGCGCCAAGCTGCTGGACTTCGGCCTGGCCAAGCCGCAAGGCGCGATGCAGCCGGGCAGCGTGCTCACCCAGGCCATCACCCAGACCAGCCCGGCGAGCCCCATCACCCAGCAGGGCACCCTGGTCGGCACCTTTCAGTACATGGCGCCGGAGCAGGTGGAAGGCAAGGAAGCCGACGCGCGCTCGGACATCTTCGCGCTGGGGGCGGTGCTCTACGAGATGGCAACAGGCAAGCGCGCCTTCGAGGGCAAGAGCGCGGTCTCGGTGGCCTCGGCCATCCTGGAGAAGGAGCCGGAGCCGATCTCGAAGGTGCAGCCGCTGTCGCCGCCGGCGCTGGAGCAGGTGGTGAAGGGCTGCCTGGCCAAGGACCCGGAAGAGCGCTGGCAGAGCGCCGCCGACGTGGCCCGGCAGTTGCGCTGGATCAGCCAGTCGGGCTCGCAGGCTGCCGTGAGCGCGCTGCCCCTGAAGGCACAGCGACATCGGTGGGAGCGCGTGGCCTGGGCTGCGGTGGTCGTGGCGCTGCTGGCGGCGGTCGTGACCCTGGCCTTGGTGGCTGCGCGGCCCCGGCCCACACTGCACGCCGAGATCGTCGCGCCGGCGGGGGTGAGCTTCGACTTCATGGGCGATACTTCGGCGCCGCCGGTGTTCTCGCCCGACGGCACGCAACTCGTCTTCGGGGCGCATACGGCCAAAGAAGCGCAGGCCCTGTGGGTGCGGACGCTGGCCACGGGAGCGGTGCAGCGGCTGGCCGGCACCGACGGCGCCATCTTTCCTTTCTGGTCACCCGATTCCCGCTGGATCGCCTTTTTCGCCGACGGCAAGCTGAAAAAGATGCGCTCGTACGGCGGCCCGGTCGCCGACATTGCCGATACCCCCAATGCGCCGCGCGGGGGCGCGTGGCTGCCGGGCGACGTGATCGTCTATGCCCGCGATTTCGCCGGTCCGCTGTGGAGGGTGGGCGCCTCCGGCGGCCCCCCGGCTCAAGTGACGAAGCTGGAGGCACAGCAGACCACCCACCGCTGGCCCATCGCCCTTCCCGACGGCCAGCACTTCCTCTACTACGCCACTTCGCACACCAGCCCCTCGGGACAGGGGAGCGGCATCTACTATGCGGCGCTGGATGGAAGCTTGAACAAGCTGGTGGTGGCTTCCGACGCCGGGGGCTTTTATGCCAGCGGCTACCTGCTCTACCACCAGCAGAACAGCCTGGTGGCGCAGCGCTTCGATGCGGCGTCGGGGACGCTGGGCGGCGATCCGGAGATCATCAGCGACGCGGTCGCCTACGATCCCGGCACCTGGCATCTGCTGGTCACGGCTTCGCAGCGCGGCACGTTGGCCTACCAGCACGGCGCCGCCACGCCGGGAGCGCAGCTCACCTGGATGGACCGCAGCGGCAAGACGCTGGCGCTGCTCGGTCCCCCGGCCGGTTACAACGGCTACAGCATCTCCCCGGACGGGAAGCGGGTGGCAGCGGCGATCATCGGACGGACCTCGGAGATCTACCTGCTGGACGTGGAGAGCGGGCTGGCCACGCGCCTGAGCTTCGACTCGTTCACCGCGCACTCGGCACCCTCCTGGTCGCGGGACGGCCAGCGGGTGGTCTATGCCGCGGACAACGGCTTTGGCACGGGAGTGGGCCAGCCCCCAGCCCTCTACGCCAAGGCCGTCAACGGGAGCGGTGGCGCCGTCCTGCAGTACCGGCCGGAGAGCGGCGGCGCCACCTGGCCGGAGTGGTCGCCGGACGGGCGCTATCTGGCGTTCATCCATAACACCGGGCCTTCCGGAGCCCAGGTGGAAGCGCTGCCCGTGGGCGATGGCAAGCCCGTGGTGGTGGCCAAACCGCGGTTCTCCCAGGACACGGTAGTGGGCTATGACCTCTCGCGGGATGGCCGCTGGATCGCCTACGTCTGCATCGAAGCGGGCGGGCCGCAGGTCTACGTCTCCGCCTTCCCCAGCGGCAGTGGGCGGTGGCAGGTTTCGTCCCAGGGCGGCAACAGCGCGGTCTGGAGCCAGAACTCCGATGAGCTGTTCTTCGAGGACAACAGCTTCAACCTGTCGGTGGCGTCCTATACCGCCCAGGGCTCCGATTTCGCGATCACCGGAATCAAGCAGTTGGTAGCGCTGCGGGCCAGCCCCGCCGGGGGCACGGCCTTCGATGTCGGCCCGGACGGCAGGCGCTTCTTGGTCGACGTGAGCTCGCAGGAATCCTCGGCGCCGCTCGAACTGGTGCTCAACTGGACCGCGGAGCTGAAGAAATAGTTTCTCGTTTCTAGTTTCTAGTTTCTAGAGAGCAGCGATGGCGCTCGCGATCTCTCCCGACGGGCAAATCCAACGAGTCGGGGCGGTCGGAGGTCTTCGTGCAGTCCATGAGCGACCCCGGGGTGCGGGAGCAGATCTCGCGCGAAGGCGGAGTGCTGCCGCGCTGGGCGCCTTCGGGCAAGGAATTGCTGTACATCTCCCAGGACTGGGTGATCTCGGTGCCCATGGGCCCGGGGCCGGGGCTGCATCCCGGCCAGCCAGTGAAGCTGTTCCTGGACAAGGCGCAGTGGTCGGGTTACGACGTGGCCCGGGACGGGCGGCTGATCGTCGCCCGCGACGTGCAGCAGGCCGGCGGCACCCAGATCAATATCGTGCTGCACTGGTTCGATGAGCTGCGCAAGAAGACGGGGAAGTGAAGCGCAGTTTCTAGTTTCTCGTTCCTGGTTTCTGTTTCTAGAGGCAGGACGGCAAGGGACGGGCCACGGCCCGTCCCTTGATTTCTTGCGGGGTCACTTCTTCTC
>DASPRL010000108.1 GCA_035624475.1 Terriglobales bacterium | reverse complement strand
GTACACCGAGATGGAAGTGGTGCTGAGCCGGCCGCTCACGCTGCCCGCCCCAGTCGCACCCGCGCCCGCGCCGGCCGCGCCCGCGCCCAAGCCGTAGCCCGAGCTACGCGCTCAGGCGGATGGGCAGCCGCCGCACTGGCTGGCGGGTGGCGGCGAAGATGGCGTTGCACACCGCCGGCGCGATGGGCGGCGTGCCCGGCTCCCCGATGCCTCCCGGCGCCTCCCGGCTGGGCACGATGTACACCTCGACCTCCGGCATCTCGTCGGCGGTCAGCACCTGGTAGTCGTTGAAGTTCTCCTGCTGCACGCGCCCGTTCTCCACCGTGATCTCGCCCTTCAGGGCGGCGCCCAGGCCGAGCGCGATCGCTCCTTGCACCTGCGCCTCGATGGAGTCCGGGTTGATGGCGATGCCGCACGCCACCGCGCACACCACGCGGTGCACCTTGACCGCGCCGCTCTCCACCGAGACCTCGGCGACCTCGGCCACGGTGGAGCCGAAGGAGTCGTGCACGGCGATGCCGCGGGTGCGGCCCTGGGCCAGAGGCTTGCCCCAGCCCGCCTTCTCGGCCACCAACTCGAGCACCGCCTTGTGCGCGGGTGCGTTCTGCAGCAGCTTGAGCCGGAACTCGTAGGGATCGCGGCCCGCCGCCGCCGCCAGCTCGTCCATGAAGCACTCGTTGGCATAGGCGGTCTGGGTGTTGTAGACCGAGCGCCACCAGCCCACCGGCACGATGTTCTCGGCCACGTGGTAGTCCACGTGCAGGTTGGGGATAGCGTAGGCCACGGCTGTGCCCTCGGCCAGGCTCTCATCCTTGCCGTCCTTGAGCGGGCCGAAGTTGTAGGCGCTGATGGAGGGCGCTACCACCCGGTGCGTCCAGGCCACAGGGTTGCCCGAGGCATCCAGCCCGCCGCTCAGCCTGTGGTAGCTGAGCGGGCGGTAGAAGTCGTGGTGGATGTCGTCTTCGCGCGTCCAGATCACCTTCACCGGGGCGCCCGCCGCCTGGGAGACGTCGACGGCATCGTGGGAGAAGTCAGGCATGGCCCGCCGCCCGAAGCCTGAGCCCAGCAGCGTGATGTTCACCTTCACCTTGGAGGCCGGCAGCCCGGTCGCCTTGGCGGCGTACTCCTGCACCCAGCTCGGGGCCTGGGTGGGCGACCAGATCTCCGCTCCGTCGGCGCGCACGTCGGCGGTGCAGTTCATGGGCTCCATGCAGGCGTGCGCCAGGAAGGGGACTTCGTAGACCGCCTCCACCTTCTTGGCGGCGGAGGCCAGCGCCTGGGCGGCGTCGCCGTTGTTGAGGGCGACGATGCCGGGCTGCTGGGCCAATTCGGCGAACTGCCGGCGCATGCCTTCGCTCGAGACCTGGGCGTTGGGGCCTTCGTCCCAGGTGATGTTTAGGGCGTTGCGGCCTTGCAGCGCCTGCCAGTAGGAGTCGGCAACCACCGCCACGCCGCTGGGAACCTGGTAGACGCCCTTCACACCCGGCATGGCCTTGGTCTTGGCGGCGTCGAAGCTCGCCGCCTTGCCGCCGAAGACCGGGCACTTGGCGATGCTGCCGTAGAGCATCCCGGGTACGCGCACGTCGATGCCGAACTCGGCCTTGCCGTCGGTCTTGTCGGGCACGTCGGTGCGCGCCACGCGCGTTCCGATGATGCGGAAGTCCTTCGGGTCCTTGAGCGTCACCTGCCTGGGCAGGGCCTGCTTGCCGGCCAGCACGGCCAGGGCGCCATAGCGCAGCTTGCGTCCCGTGGGCTTGTGCACCACCGACCCGTCGCGGGCGGAGCAGGACTCCGGGTAGACGCCCCACTTCTCGGCCGCGGCCGCCACCAGCATGGCGCGCGCCGTGGCTCCCGCTTCCCGCAGCGGCTTGAAGCCGGAGCGCACGCTGCGGCTGCCGCCCGTGCCCTGGTTGCCGTACTTGGGATCGAGCACGGCGGGGACGACCTCGATGGTCTTCCAGTCCGCCTCCAGCTCTTCGGCCACGATCATGGGCAGGCCGGTGCGGCAGCCCTGGCCCATCTCCGACTTGGCCACCCAGATCTTGACCTTGTCGGCGGGAGTGATGTTGATCCAGACGTTGGGTTGGAAGGAGGCTGCCTCTTCGGCGGCCGCCCGCAGCTTTTGCGGCAGGGAGAGGCCCAGGATGAGGCCGGTGGTGGCGGCGCCCGTCACTTTGAGGAAATCGCGGCGATCGACCTTGACGATGGGATTCATCGCGCACCTCCCGTGGCGGCGGCGCGCTGGATGGCGCGCTGGATGCGCAGGTAGGTGCCGCAGCGGCAAAGGTTGCCCGCCATGGCCTCGCGGATCTCGGCGTCGGTGGGATGGGGCTTACGCTGCAGCAGCTCGGCCGCGGTCATGATCTGCCCCGACTGGCAGTAGCCGCACTGCGGCACCTGCTCCTCGATCCAGGCCTTCTGCAGGGGGTGCTGGCCGGCGGCGGCGAGCCCTTCGATGGTGGTGACGCGCTTGCCCGCCACCTCGGCGACCCGGGTCACGCAG
The DNA here is from genome assembly GCA_035624475.1 of Terriglobales bacterium. NCBI lineage: Bacteria > Pseudomonadati > Acidobacteriota > Terriglobia > Terriglobales > Terriglobales bacterium. Next base: position 3,114 of record DASPRL010000108.1, on the reverse strand, counting down.
GAGCGCGTGGCCGCGCCCTCCACGTGCACGGTGCAGGCGCCGCACAGTCCCATGCCGCAGCCGAACTTGGTGCCGGTCAGGGCCAGGGTGTCGCGCAGCACCCACAGCAGGGGAGTGGCGCCGTCCACGTCCACGGTCTGGGATTTTCCGTTGAGTTGGAAGGTGATTGCAGCCATAAACAGTGCCTCCGCACGGGGGAATCGGCCCAGGGGGCCTGACGGAAACTGCTGCTCATCCGCAGATGAGGCTGGTGACGTACGTAGCTTGCCGAACGCAGGGGCGAGCGCGCGCATTATAGTCCGGTGGCGGCCGCACCGCCACCTCCCACGGAAGGGTGGGTCTGGAGTGTGGCGCGGCGAGGAACCTCGTGCGGTTACCCTAGTGCCTTTTCTGATTACTGAAGTGATGTTTACACATTACCGTGTCCGCCCCTAGAATCGCCTCGTGTTTGGCAGTTCTGGGGGAGGGCTGCCAACCCCGCGTCCCGCGGCTTTACCGCCGCGGGACGCTTGCTTTTTGGGGGCTGGTGGCGGGCCGGCTGGCGCGCTGCCTGCGGGCCACGGTTGCGACCTCCCTGACCCCGCTGCATCCAATGCAGTGGAGGTGTTAGGATTGACAGCCGGGCATTCCCGGTGAAGATTCGGCACTCATGGCAGGAGGAGGAATGGCAGGCAACGGGATCATCGAGGTCACCGACGCGAATTTCGACCAGGAGGTGCTGCAGTCGGCGCAGCCGGTGATGGTAGATTTCTGGGCGGCGTGGTGCGGGCCCTGCAAGGCCCTGGCCCCGGTCGTGGACGAGGTCGCCGCCGCCTACAGCGGCCGCGTCAAGGTGGGCAAGATGGATGTGGACCGCAACGCCGCTACCCCCATGCGCTACGGCGTCCGCGGCATCCCCACCCTGCTCATCTTCAAGGGCGGCAAGGTGGCCGAGCAGATCGTGGGCTACGTCCCCAAGGAGCGCATCCAGCAGGCGCTGGACAAACAACTTTAGCCGTTAGCACTTAGCACTTAGCCGCTGAAGATTCGTCAGACACAGAAAGCCCGGCGCGCAGCCGGGCTTTTTCTTTGTCGGGGCGGAACTTGACGGGCTAAATGCTAAAGGCTAAGTGCTAAGCGCCGCTTTCAGTACTTGCGAAGCACCCCGATCACGCGCCCCTGGATCTCGACCGCGGCGGCAGGAACGAGGATGGGCTGCACGGCGGGATTGGAGGGCTGCAGGCGGATGACCGCGCCTTCCTTGTAGAAGCGCTTGAGGGTGGTTTCGGCGCCCTCCACCAGGGCCACCACGATCTCGCCGTTGCGCGCCGTCGAGACCTTCTCCACCAGCACATAGTCGCCGTCCACGATGTGCTCGTCCTGCATGGAATCGCCGCGCACCTCGAGCACGTAGACGTCCTTGGCGCGGGTGAGGTCGGCGAGGGAGATGGTGTCGGGCTGCTCGAAGGTCTCGACCGGGCGGCCGGCAGCGATGCGCCCCACCAGCGGCAGCACGCCCGGAGCGAAGGCCAGCTTCATCTTGCCCTTGGGCGGCAGCAGGTCGATGGAGCGGCTGCGGTTGTAGTCGCGCTTGAGCAGGCCCTTCTTCTCCAGGTTGGTGACGTGCTTGTGCACCGTGGCCAGGGAAGAGAGGCCCAGGCCCTCGCCGATCTCCTCGAAGGAGGGCGAGTAGCCGTTCTTCTGCACGAAGCGGGCGATGAAGTCGTAAAGCTCGCGTTGCCGCCGGGTGAGTGCCATTCGCCGCTATCTTAAGCGAATAAAAAGCGAATGTCAAGCGGTTCTGCAATCGGCAATCTGAAATCTGCAATCTACAGCCGATCTACGGCTTGCCCGCCGCCGTCGAGAAGTCCATCTTCACGTCCGCCTTGTCGGCCTCGTCGGCCTTGAAGAGGGTGCGCGGGGTAAGGTGCATCATGCCGGCCACGATCATGTCGGGGAACTGGGCGATGCGGATGTTGAAGGTGTTCACGCTGTCGTTATAGAACTCGCGCCGGTCGGCGATGGAGTTCTCGATCTCCGTGATCCGCCCCTGCAACTGCATGAAGCTGGTGTTGGCCTTCAGCTCGGGATAGTTCTCGGCCACGGCGAACAGGCCACGGACGGCTGTGGTCAAGGCGGCGTCGGCCTGCGCCTTCTGATCCACGGTGGTGGCCTTGGACCACAGCGCCCGCGCCTCGGTGATCTTCTGGAAGGTGGACTGCTCGTACTGGGCGTAGCCTTTCACCACGTCCAGCAGCTTGGTCAGTTCGTCGTGGCGCTGCTTGAGCAGCACGTCGATGTTCGACCAGGCCTTGTCGATGTCGTTCTTGAGCTCGACCAGACTGTTGTAGATGGTGACCAGGTACCAGATCACCCCCGCGATGACGAACAACAGGACCAGCAGGACCACGATTGCCATAACCCTTTCTCCTCCGCGCTGCCCGTGGCAGCTTACCTCACAACAGGCCGAATCGTCCCAGGATATAGAGCACGCACACCACCGTCAGGATGGGGCCTCCCCAGATCAGCAGGATGGAGCGCCGCGAGAGTTCCTTGATGACTTCCTTCTGGCTCTGCCAGGAGATAAAGTAGGCGGGATTGTGCGTGCCCTTCAGGACCACGGTGGGATCGTGGTCGGGCCAGGCGCCGCCGTTGGAGCCGGACGCGGGCGCGGCCGCCGCGTCGCCGCCCGCCGCTTTCTCGATGGCGGCCGCGGCTCCCGTGCGGCCCAGGGCGGTGGCCACCACCGCGGCCAGAGCCGGGTCCTTGGCGGCGATGGCGGCCACCGCCAGTTGGTGCGCCTCCGCCGGCAGGAGCGACGGATTCACCGCCGCCGTTCCACTCTTGACCTGCACGCTGGTGATCCTGGTCGCGCCTCCGGGCTCCTGGGTGACGGTGACGCTGGAGCCGGGCGGTACCGCGCCCGCCGGCGGCGGATAGGGGACATTCAACTGCGCCGCCACCTTGGCCGCCAGCCCCGGGTCCTTGGCGGCGATGGCGGCCACCGCCGCCGCCGCTCGCGGATCGCCCGGCTGCAGGGTCTGGGGCTTGCTCACGGTGGTGGTCACCGTGGTCGTCGTCTTCACGGGGCCGAGGCTCGACGTGGTGGTGCGTGTCTGCGTACCGGGCGCCGCC
>DASPRL010000107.1 GCA_035624475.1 Terriglobales bacterium | reverse complement strand
CACCGCCTTCGACGAGCGCATCCACCAGGCCCGCCGGCATCCCGGCCAGCTCCACACCGCCCAGAACCTGCGCCGCATGCTCCAAGGCAGCGCCATCCGCGAGTCCCACCGCGCCTGCTCGCGCGTCCAGGACGCCTACTCCCTGCGCTGCATGCCGCAGGTGCACGGCGCGGTGCGCGACGCCCTGGCCCACGCCCGCAGCGTCTTCGAGATCGAAGCGAACTCCGCCGTGGACAACCCGCTGGTCTTCTCCAAGACCGGCGAGGTCCTCTCCGGCGGCAACTTCCACGGCGAGCCCCTGGCTTTCGCGCTCGACTTCCTGGCCATCGCGCTGGCCGCGCTGGCGGGCATCTCGGAGCGGCGCATCGAACGCCTGGTCAACCCCGCGCTCAACGAGGGCCTGCCGCCGTTCCTGGCGCCGGGCGCGGGCCTGCACTCGGGCTTCATGATGGCCCAGGTCACCGCCGCCGCCCTGGCCAGCGAGAACAAGGTGCTGGCGCATCCCGCTTCGGTGGACTCCATCACCACCTCGGGCAACAAAGAAGACTACGTCTCCATGGGCATGGCGGCCGCGCTCAAGCTGCGCAAGGTGCTGGAGAACGCGCGCCAGGTGGTGGCCATCGAGGCCATCGCCGCCGCCCAGGGCTTGGATTTCCTGCGCCCGCTCCAGACCTCGAAGCGTGGCCAGGCCGCCCTGGCCGCCATCCGCTCCGTCTGCCCCACCGTCGAGCACGACCGCGCCATGGCCGCCGACTTCGCCCGCGTGGCCGAACTGATCGCCGCCGGCAAGCTGGCCGAGATCCTAAGGTAGTCTCACCACAGAGACACAGGGAGTCGGAGACTCGGGTATGGTTCTTTCAATGGCTCGACGACCCGATGACTCAATCCCCCTGGGTCTTCCCAGCCAAGCCAAGCTGATCGGCGATGGCCCGCATGGCCGCGATGCAGAAGCTGATGTGCTCGTCCAGGTCCACGCCCAGGGCGGCGGCCCCGTTGACGATGTCGTCGCGGCTGACGCTGCGGGCGAAGGCCTTGTCCTTCATCTTCTTGCGTACCGAAGCCGCCTCCACCTCGGCCAGCGACTTGTTGGGCTTGACCAGGGCGGTGGCGGTGAGGAAGCCGGCTAGCTCGTCGCAGGCGAAGAGCGCCTTCTCCAGCCGGCTCTCGCGCGCGACGCCGGTGTAGTCGGCGTGCGAGAGGATGGCGCGCCGCAGCTCCTCGGGATAGCCGTGCTCCTCCAGGATCTTGCTGCCCACGAAGGGATGCTCCTGGGCGGTGGGGTATTTCTCGTAGTCGAAGTCGTGCAGCAGCCCGGTCACGCCCCAGAAGTCTTCGTCTTCGCCGAACTTGCGGGCGTAGGCGCGCAAACAGGCCTCCACCGCCAGGGCATGGCGGCGCAGGTTCTCCGAGGGGGTGTACTCACATAGTAAACTCCACGCCGCCTCGCGCCTGACTCCTTGTTTCTCCTGGTTTTCGCCCATTTTCCTCCCTCTTTCCTGGATGCTCTCCGGGGTTTTGCCCAAAGATTTCCGAGAATTGTATTGACAGAGACGGTACGTATGCCTCAGATTACTGGGCGAGTTGTGAGTGGTACCGGGCCCCGCACGCGGTGATGCCGGCTCTGGCATCTCCCACAACCTGATGGCCACTACTCTCGCCCCCGTGGATTCACGGGAAGTTGTGAGATGTGACCGTTGCCACTTGGTCCAGTTCCGGACCACCAACAATCTTTGCCGCCGTTGTCACACCTCCCTGGACGCGGAAGAGCCCCCGGTGGCGGCCGCGCCGGAGACACCGGTCCCGGCCAACGGCAATGGCAACGGCAACGGGCACTCCCACCTGCAGATCGCCTTCGCCATCCGCTCGCTGCGCCAGCGCAACGGGCTGAGCCAGCGCCAACTGGCGCTGCGCATGTCGGTGCCGCGTACCTACGTCTCCAAGATCGAGAACGAGAAGGCCACCCCCACGCTGTCGTCGCTGGAGCGGCTGGCGCGGGCCCTGGAGGTCAGCGTCCCCGACCTGCTCGACGGCGGCGATCGCAGCCGCGAGCTGGAGATCCGGGAACTGCTGAGCGACGATTTTATCGCGGAATTGCTGCCCTTCGTGGCCAAGCTCAACGGCATGCAGTGGTCCAGCGTGCTGGCGCAGGTGCGCGACCTGGCCCTGCGCCCCCGCCGCCACTCCTGAGATCCGTCGCTGTACCTTTGCCGACCCAGCCGGGGCCCTGCGCCCCGGCTTTCTTCGTCCGCCCGCCCCTTTCCCGGCGGACGCCTCGGGCTTCGAAAGTCCCGGCCGCGACGAATCCTGCGAATTGCAAGAAAGGCGGGGCTTGTGTTAGCTTCCCCCTAGTCGAGGTCGCTTTGCACACCAAAGTAGCGGGGTTGGACCGCAGGGAGTCGGAGGTTTACGCCCGGCTCGATCCCAAGCGGCTTCCCCGGCACATCGCCATCATCATGGACGGCAATGGCCGCTGGGCCAAGCGCCGCCACCTGCCCCGCATCGCCGGGCACCGCGCGGGTGTGGCCGCGATGCGCTCCACCGTGGAGACCGCCGCCCGTATCCACCTCCCCGCCCTGACTCTGTACGCCTTCTCCGCCGAGAACTGGAAGAAGCGCCCGCCGGCCGAGGTGCAGTTCCTCATGGCCCTGCTCAAGCGCTACCTGCGCGCCGAGGTCCCTACTCTCAACCAGAACAACATCCGCCTGGAGTACATCGGGCGGCTGCACGAGCTGCCCGAGGACGTGCAGGGGCGCATGGCGTGGGCGCGCGAGTCCACCGCCCGCAACACCGGCATGGTGCTCACCTTGGCGCTCAACTACAGCGCGCGCCTGGAGCTGGTGGACGCCTTCCAGGCCATGGCCCACGCCGCCGCCAACAACGGCGGCCTCCAGCACCTGCAGGTGGACGAGGAGATGGTCGACCGCTATCTCTATACCCGCAACCTGCCCGACCCTGACCTGGTCATCCGCACCAGCGGGGAGATGCGGCTCTCCAACTTCCTGCTCTGGCAGTTGGCCTACGCCGAGATCTACGTGACCGAGACGCTGTGGCCGGACTTCCGCGGGCGGCAGCTCCTGGAGGCCCTGGAGGAGTACCAGCGGCGAGAGCGGCGCTTCGGCGGCATCGGCAGCGCCCATGGCGACGGCGCCAGCGGCGCGCACTCCTAGGATGAAGCGCGTCGCGACCGCGGTCGTCCTCATTCCCTTGGTCCTGCTGGCAGTGTTCCGGGCGCCTGTCTGGCTGCTCACCCTGGTCGTGATGCTGGTGGCTCTTCTGGCCACGCGCGAATACCTGGAGATCGTCAAGTCCTACGGCCTGGTTCCCTTCCGCTCCACCATCTACACCTTCCTCGTTCTCTCCTTCGCCGCGGCGGGCACGCTGCTGGTGATGGCCGACTCCCTCGACATCCGCAAGAGCGAGGACGCCTACGTTCTGTTCCTGGTGGCCATCGTCCTCTTCACCGCGGCGATCCTGCTGCTTATCCTGGCCATGCGGCAAGCCGACCTGGCCAAAGCCCTGCCGTCCGCCGCAGTTTCCTTCCTGGCATTGCCCTATATCACGCTGCCGCTGGTGGGGCTGGTCTCCCTCCGTGGGGCCGGGGCGGGCTGGTTCGCCGTTCTGTATCTGCTGGCGGTGGTCTGGGGTGGCGACATTTTCGCCTACTACACCGGCCGCGCCATCGGGCGCCATAAGCTGGCCCCACGAATCAGCCCGGGGAAGAGCTGGGAGGGCGCCATCGCGTCCTTCGTGGGTGCCGTGGTCCTGGGCGGCCTGTTGGGCCGCTTCGCGCAGCCGGTCGCGTCATTTCTGGCGCGCCTCCACCT
>DASPRL010000106.1 GCA_035624475.1 Terriglobales bacterium | reverse complement strand
AATGGTAGGCCCGGGAGGACTCGAACCTCTGACCTCTTCCGTGTCAAGGAAGCGCTCTAACCAACTGAGCTACGGGCCTACGGGGCCTCCGGCGCGCCAGCGCGCGCGCGGAGTGCGTCAGGCGGGACAGGCTCATTCTATCGTCCGGTGGGGCGGTTGCCAACTGACACCCAGAGTCCAGTCGTCCCATGCGGGACTGGTGGGCGGCAGCGATTCCGGGAGAATTCCCTTAGTCGATCTGCCAAGGTCTGAGACTCTCGGGGTCCTTCGACTCGCGATGCCCTGCGGACTAGCCGCAGGGCATCGCTCGCCCAGGATGACAAGCAGTAGAAGAGTCCCTCGCGCGGGACGCTCTCGACTGCATTCGGGGCAGATACTGGCCCGCGCCCCCACCGCTACCGCCGAGTCGGCCGTGCCACACGCGTCACTCAGCGGCCGTAGCCCTGCTGGTAGCCCTGCTCATAACCCTGGCGATAGCGGTTCTTGTAGTCCTGCTTGTCCATGTGCACGGTGCTCAGGTTGTGGTCGGCGTCCTGCCAGGCGGCGTGCTCGTGGGGGCGGTAGGAGTGGCCGGTGCGGCGGTCCTCGGCGCCCTCCTTGAGGCCATCCTGGTAGCCGGTGTTGTAGGCGACGTCGGCCTGGGTGCCGCTCTGGCCGTAGCCTTCCTGGTAGCCCTGCTCGTAACCCTGGCGATAGCGGTCCTTGTACTGCTGCGCATCCATGTGCACGGTGCTGAGGTTGTGATCGGCATCCTGCCAGGCGGCGTGCTCGTGGGGACGGAAGGAGTGGCTGGTGCGCAGGTCCTCGCCGCCCTCCTTGAGGCCGTCCTGGTAGCCGGTGCTGTAGGCGACGTCGGAGGTCGGGTAGCCGGGCTGGCCGGGCGCGGCGTAGCCGCTGACACAGCGCAGGGTGCCATCGTCGTTGACGATCTGGCCGCTGCAGCCGGAGACGCCGCTCAGGCTGGTGTCGTGCCAGTCGCCGTTGTTGCGGCGGCAGGTGGCCTGGATGCTATCGCCGCTCTGGTGGATGTCGCGGCAGCTCTCGCTGTAGGAGTTGTAGGCGGAGCCATAGCCCGCCTCGGAGTAGGAGCAGCGCAGGGCGCCGTCGTCGTTGACCACCTCGCCGTGGCAGCGGGCAGCGTTGGGCAGGATGGTCTGCTTCCACTGGCCGTTGGCGGCCTGGCAGCGGGCTTCCAGGTCGTCGCCGTTCATGCGGACGTCCTGGCAGGTCTGAGTGTAGGAGCCGGTGGGCAGCCCGGCGCGGCGGCCGCGCCACCCCTGCTGGGGGGCGCCGCAGACCAGCTCGCCGTTCTGATTGCCGATATCGCCGCGGCACGAGGCAAAGTCGCGCAGGGAGGCGAACTGCCAGTTGCCGCTCGAGTCCTGGCAACTGGCGACCAGGACGCTGTAGCGAACTTCGAGGTCTTTGCAGGTCCGCTGGTAGGAACCGGGAGGAGGCGCCTGCGCCAAACCCGCGCTCGCCCCGGCCAGAACCAGGACCCATCCCGCCATGGCCTGCATGATCCAGGAACGCATCGATCGCATATTTCCCCTCCTGGCCAGGATCCGCTGTGCGGCCTGGCACCGACCGCTGCCTCTATCAGAGCGCCGAGCACGCGGCTTCGTCAAGGCCCGAAGTCGCCGGCGGGGGAGACGGGTGGACGCATCGCCTTTTTGCATCCCGAGGATGGGGCAGTAATCTAAAGGAGCATCCGGAAGGAGGGCCTCCCTATGGCCAGCGCAGCCCGTCCGTTCCCCCAGGCCTCGGCCCCTGCCATCTTCCAGCAGCGCCGGGTGGATTCGCTGCTGTGCCTGCAGAAGGCGGCGCAGCAGATCAGCTCCATCCTGGAGCTGGACGAATTGCTCGACACCATCGTGCACCGGGTGGCGGTGGACTTCGGCTGCATCGAGTCGGCCATCGTGCTGGTGGAGGGCGAGCAGTTCCACCTGGCGGCGGTGCACGGCTGCACCCAGGCCAAGAAAGGCGCGCGCTGGGCGGTGAGCGAAGGCCTGTCGGGGCAGGTAGTGGCCACGGGCCAGGCCTACTACGCCCCCGACGTCACCCAGGAATTGCTCTACAAAGCCTGCGAGCCCGACACGCGCTCCGAGGTCATCATCCCGCTGAAGGTGGGAGAGCGCATCCTGGGGGTCTTCGACGCGTCGCACCACGAGGTGGACGCCTTCCCGCGCGGGCAGATCGAGATCCTGAAGGCGCTGGCGGGGCATCTGGCGGTGGCCATCGACAACGCGCAGCGCATCCAGCGGGAGCGCCAGCAGATGCAGCGCCTGCACGAGGAAGAGGACGAAGCGCGGCGCATCCAGCAGAGCCTGCTGCCGCGCGCGGCGCCCGCGATCCCCGGCTTCAAGCTGGAAGGAGAGTGCGTGCCGGCGGGAGCGGTGGGCGGCGATTGGTTCGACTACATCCCGTTATCCGACGGGCGGTGGGCGCTGGTGCTGGCCGACGTGTCGGGCAAGGGCGTGCCGGCGGCGCTGCTGATGTCGGCGACGCGCGGCATCGTGCGCTCGCTGGCGCCGCTGGCCAGCGGCCCGGGCGAGGTGCTGGGGCGCGTGAACCAGATGCTGGTGGAGGACTTCCCCGCCGGGCGCTACGTCACCATGATCTACGCGGTGCTGGACCCGGCCAAGCGCACGCTCACCTTCGCCAGCGCCGGGCATCCCTGGCCGCTGCTCTGCCACGGCGCCGACGTGCGTCCCCTGCACACCGACGCGGGCATGCCCCTGGGGCTGCTGCCCTGCGAGTTCACCGAGCACACCGTCACCTTCTGCCACGATTTCCGGCTGCTGTTCTACACCGACGGGATCTCGGAGGCGCTGAACCGCGCGGAGGAGGAGTTCGGCAGCGGGCGGCTGATG
>DASPRL010000105.1 GCA_035624475.1 Terriglobales bacterium | reverse complement strand
CGCGCCGCCGAGCTGGCCAAGCAGCGCGGCGCCAAGCGCGCCATCCTGCTGCCGGTGAGCGCGCCCTTCCATTGCTCGCTGATGCGGCCGGCGCAGGAGCGCCTGGCCGCCGACCTGAAGGCGCTCGAGTTCCGCAGCGTGGGCGTCCCGGTGGTGTGCAACGTGGATGCCGCGCTGGTCACGGACCCGGCCAAGGCGCGCGACGCGCTCATCCGCCAAGTGACGGGTGCAGTCCAGTGGGAGCGCTCCATGCGCCTGCTCATCGCCCAGGGGGTGAAGACGTTCGTCGAGGTCGGCCCCGGGCGCGTTCTCTCCGGGCTGATGCGGCAGATCGACCGCGCCCGGACCTGCGTCAATGCGGAAGATGAGGCTTCGCTCGCGAAGGCGCTGGGACAGCTGGTAGCTAGTAGCCAGTAGCTGGACTCACATGGGCGAGAAGCTCAGGCTCTTGTCCTTCTTCTGCACCCAGACGCGCGCCTGCTCCACGCGGTGGTTGACGGTGACCACCACCACCACGCCCGAGGCCGGGGCCGGCGGCACCGCGGCGCCGTCGATGGAGTAGCTCTTCACCACGCCCCAGTCGCCTCCCGGTCCCCAGTCGCGGTAGAAGGCGGAGTAGGGATAGGCCTTGAACCGGTCGGGATGCTGTTTCCAGTCGGGGTCGGCGTGCCAGATGCCGTAGGCGGTCTCGTACTGCTGCGCCTGCAGCGCGGCGAAGAACTTGTCCACCACGTGCTCCTCGGGCCAGTAGCGGAAGTCCCACGCCAGGAAGGACGCTAGCAAAACGACGAAGGCGACGACGCCGATGATCACCTTGCGGCGATGCTCGCGCCGCGCATCGTAGGGCGGCGCTTCGAAGAGGGTGGTGGGCATGGCGGGGTCCGTGCTCATACTACCAAAGACACCGACAGAACCCATCGGGTCATCGGGTGATTGAAAAACCAACCATCCGAGGGCGTCATCCTGAGGCGCTTCAGCGCCGAACGATCTGGCGAGCAGTGCCCACGATCTTCTCGGTGGGGATGCTCCGTGCTGCACGCGAGATCCCTCGCGGCCGCAAGGCCGCTCAGGATGACGCCGCCACAATCTGGATCGGCATTCACAGACTGCGCTTGAACAGGGGGACGGCGATGCTGATCATCACCACCGCGAAGAGCAGCAGGTAGAGCAGGTCGAAGCCGATGGCGGCGAAGCCCACTTCCTTGAGCAGCAGCGCCTTCAGCCCGTGCACCGCGTAGGTGAAAGGGTCCACCCGCGCGATCACCTGCAGCCAGCCGGGAAAGGCCTGGATGGGGTAGATGGAGCCGGAGGGAAAGAAGAGCAGGGTGTTGAGGATGCCGAACATGGCGCGCGGCACCAGCGGGTCCTCCACCCGCACCATGAGCAGGAACATCATGGTGTTGAAGGCCAGCGAGGTCACGGTGATGAGCAGCACCAGCCAGAGCAGCACCACGGGGTCGAAGATGGCGCTCACCCCGGCGATGAGCGAGCCCACCACCGTGATCACGATGCCCGACAGGATGGCCTTGAGCGTCCCCGCCAGGTTCAGGCCCATCACCAGCTCCAGCTTGGTGATGGGGGTCACCAGGTAGCCTTCGTGCACGCCCCGCGCCTTGTCGTCGATGTAGAGCATGCCCCCGCCGATCATCACCGAGACGAACATGGCCAGGGTGATGGAGCCGGGCAGCAGGTACTTCATGTACTCGATGTAGGGGTAGAGCTCGACGATCTCCAGCGAGATCTGCTGCACCATGCGGGGCTCGACGTCGGGCTGGTTCAGCGCCTGGGTCAGCTCGGTGAGCTTCGACTCCAGGGTGGAGGACATGAAGTTGTCGCTGTTGTCCACCACCAGGCCGAGGCGGGGGCGGTTGCCGGCGTAGACATCGCGGGAGAACTGCGGCGGGATGATGACCGCGCCCGCCAGCTTGCCGTTGCGCACGTCCTCCGTCGCCTGCCGCTCGTCGCTGTAGTAGACGGGCTTGAGGGTGCGGGCGTTGGCCTGGATGGAGTCGAAAGCCTCGCGGATCTTGAGCGACTGGGTGCCGCCGTCGTGGTCCACGATGGCCACGCGCGCGTCCTTGATCTTGCCGCCGAAGGCGTTGCCCAGCACGATGAGCTGCACCAGGGGGAAGACCAGCGACACCATCATCAGCGCCGGGGAGCGCAGGAAGCGGCGCATCTCGCGCTCCACGATGGCCCACACGCGGTTCATGGGCGCAACCCCGGCCGCTGCGGCATGACGAAGGCGTAGGCCTTGACCTGCTCGTCGCGCAGTTGCCGCCCGGTGAAGTGCACAAAGACGTCGTCCAGAGTGGTGCCGTGCACGGAGAGCGACTTCACTTCCACCCCGGTCTGCAGCGCCAACTGCACCAGTTCCGTGGTGGTGCGGCCGGCGTCGTTGGAGAGGATGTGATAGTGATCGCCGCCCTGGGGCTGCACGTTCTGCACCCCGGGGAGCTGCTGCAGGCGGGCGTCCCAGTCCTGGGGCGCGGCGCCGAAGTGCGTTTCGATGACGCTGGCCCCGGGGATGCTCTTCTTCAGGGCCTCCGGCGAATCGAGGGCGACCAGCTTGCCATGGTCCACGATGGCGATGCGGTCGCACAACCGGTCGGCCTCGTCCATGTAGTGGGTGGTGATGAGCACGGTGAGCTTGCGCTGCTTCTGGATCTCGCCCAGCATCTCCCACACCGCCACCCGCGAGACCGGGTCCAGGCCGGTGGTGGGCTCGTCGAGGAAGAAGATGCGGGGACTGTGCACCAGGCCGCGCGCGATCTCCAGGCGGCGGCGCATGCCCCCGGAGAGGGTTTTCGTGGGGGCATTGCGCCACTTGCTGAGGTCCACCACCTCCAGCAGGTGGTCGATGCTCTTCCGGCGCTCTTCCGCGGGCACGCCGTAGAGCTTGGCGTAGATGTTCAGGTTCTCGTCCACGGTGAGGTCGAGGTCGCTGGTCATGGCCTGGGGGATGACACCGAAGAGGCGGCGGGCCTGGTCGGCTTCCTTGCTCACGTCGTGGCCGGCGATGACGGCGCGGCCCGAGGTGATCTCGATGAGCGTGGTCATCATGCGGATGAGGGTGGACTTGCCGGCGCCGTTGGGGCCGAGCAGGCCGAAGGTCTCCCCTTCGTGCACGGAGAAGGAGATGTCGTCCACGGCGGTGAAGTCGCCGAAGCGCTTGGTGATGTGCTCCACCGAGATGGTGACGGGGCCGTCGCCGCCGGCTGCCTGGTTCACGGCTTGGACGTCGCTGGTCATCGCTTCTCCGCCACCAGCTTGGAGGCCGGCACCAGCACCTCCGCGGTCATGCCTGGGAGGTACTTCTTCTCCGCGTTGTCGATCTTGAGCTTGAGGACGATGGTCTTGATGTCGCGCTTCTGGCGGCTGACGTCACGCTGGGTGGCGAAGTCGCCTTCCGGGGCCTTGAAGATGACGCGGCCGTCGAGCAACTGCCCGTTGGGCAGACGCACCTTGAGGACGTCGCCCAGGGCGATGTTGACCGCCTGGGTCTCGGGCAGGGGCGCGCGCACCCAGGTGTCGTTCAGGTCCACGATAGTGACGATGGCCTCGCCGGGATTCACCACCTCGCCCTGGCGCGCCGCCCGAACCGAGACGATGCCGGAGACCGGCGCGTAGACCTGGGTGTAGGCGAGGCGGGCCTGGGCCTCGGCGCGCTGCGCCTCGGCGGCATCCATCTGCTCCTGGGTGGCGGCCACGGTGCTGGCGGCGGCGTGCGCCTGGTGGGTGCGGGCGATGGCGGC
>DASPRL010000104.1 GCA_035624475.1 Terriglobales bacterium | reverse complement strand
CCCGCCATGGTGAAGCACTCCTCCACCGAGCAGGGGAAGAGCAGGATGTGCTTGGTGTCGCCGTGGGAGAGCACCGCGGTAGAGAGGATGTCGCCCTGCGCGGTGCGCGTGGGCAGCCCGGTCGAAGGCCCCACCCGCTGGATGTCCCAGATCACCGCCGGGATCTCGGCGTAGTACCCCAGGCCGGAGAACTCCGCCATCAGCGAGATGCCCGGGCCCGAGGTCGAGGTCATGGAGCGCGCGCCCGCCCACCCCGCCCCGATCACCATGCCGATGGCGGCCAATTCGTCCTCCGCCTGCACGATGGCGAAGGTGGCCTTGCCGTCGGGCCCGATGCGGAAGCGCCGCATGTAGTCGATCAGGCTCTCGCACAGCGAGGAGGAGGGGGTGATGGGATACCAGATGGCCACCGTCACCCCGGCGAACATCGCCCCCAGCGCCGCCGCCGCGTTGCCGTCGATGATGATCTTGCCCGCGGTCTTGTTCATGCGCTCGATGCGGAAGGGGTCCACCTTCTTCAGCGAGGCCGCCGCGTAGTCCCAGCCCGCCTTCACCGCCGCCAGGTTCAGGTCGGCGGCCTTCTGCTTCTTCTTGAACTGCTTGCGCACCGCCTTCTCGATCTCGGCCTGCTCCAGGCCCAGCAGGTTGGCGGCCACGCCCACGTAGATCATGTTCTTGACCAGCTTGCGGAGCTTGGCCTCGGGGCAGACCGGGGCCACCAGCTTGTCGAAGGGAACGGCGTAGAACTCAAGATCGTTGCGCAGCGCGGCCAGGTTCAGGGGCTCGTCGTACAGGACCACGGCCCCGGGAGAGAGCGCGAGCACGTCCTCGCGCGCGGTCTCCGCGTTCATGGCGATGAGGAAGTCGATCTCCTTGCGGCGCGCGATGTAGCCGTCCTTGCTGGCCCGGATGGTGAACCAGGTGGGCAGCCCGGTGATGTTGGAGGGAAACAGGTTCTTGCCCGAGACCGGCACCCCCATCTGGAAGATGGTGCGCAGCAGGGTCATGTTGGCGGTCTGCGAGCCGGAGCCGTTCACCGTGGCGACCTGGATGTTGAAGTCGTTGACGACGGGCTGCTGCGGGCTCCGCCCCGCGGATTCCTGCACGGCTACATCACTGCTCGCCATTGGCTCTGTGTCCTTCTGATCCCGGGATGGGATGCTGCCAGCGCTGACTTCTCTGCCCTGGAAAACTTTTTATTATACGTCACACCGCGATGTGATGGGAAACGCGCGGGACCCGCGAAGGCAACCGCTTAGGGCTCGCTGCGGAAGAACTGCGCCATCTTGCGGAACTTCTCGTAGCGGCCGGCCAGCAACTGCTCCGCCGGGACCTGCAGCATCTCCGCGAAGTGCTTCTGCAGCACCACGTCGAGCAGCGCCGCCGCGGCGTCGTGGTCGTTATGGGCGCCGCCCTCGGGCTCGGGCACGATCTCGTCGATGCAGCCCAGCGTGGCCAGGTCCTTGGCGGTGATGCGCAGCGCCTGCGCCGCCAGGTCTTTCTTGGCCGCGTCTCGCCCCATGATGGAAGCGCAGCCTTCCGGCGAGATCACCGAGTACACCGCGTTCTCCATCATGAGCACGCGGTCGGCCACCGCGATGGCCAACGCACCCCCGCTTCCGCCCTCGCCGGTGATGGCGGTCACGATGGGCACCTTCAGCCGCGCCATCTCCCGCAGGTTGCGGGCGATGGCCTCGGCCTGCCCGCGCTCCTCCGCTCCCAGGCCGGGATACGCCCCCGGCGTGTCCACCAGGGTGATCACCGGGCGCCCGAACTTCTCCGCCAGCTTCATCACCCGCAGCGCCTTGCGGTAGCCCTCGGGGTTGGGCATGCCGAAGTTGCGCAACACCTTCGACTTGGTGTCGCGGCCCTTCTGGTGGCCGATCACCGCCACCTCGTGTCCGTGGAAGCGCGCCATACCGCAGACCAGCGCGGGATCGTCCCCGAAGCCGCGGTCGCCGTGCACCTCGCTCCAGTCGGTGAAGATGCGTTCCAGGTAATCGAGCGTGTAGGGACGCTGAGGATGGCGGGCCAGCTCGGTCTTCTGCCAGGCGTTCAGATGGGCGTAGATCTGCTCGCGCAAGGCGCTCACCTGGTCGTGCAGCGCCTGCAACTGGCGGCGGGCCTCCTGGTTGTCGCCCGCCACCTGCTCCAGTTGCGCGATCTGCTTCTCGATCTTCTCCAGCTCGAGTTGGGCGCGGCTGCCTGGTTCCATGGGAGACGTTCGGTCCAGAACTTCAGTCGATGATGCGGACGCTGCCCCGCCCGCACAATTCTTCTACCCGCGCGATGAAAGCGCGGTCTGCCTGCACATTATAGCCTTGCGCCTCCATCACCACCATGAAGTCGCCGGCGCGCTCCAGGTCGAAGAGCACCTTGGCCTCGCCCTTGTGCTCCGCGCACAGTGAGTGCAGCGAGTCCACCGTGCTTTCGCTCGCCGCCTCCAGCGGGATGCGGATGCGCAACGAGCGCGGCAGCTTGGGCTGAGCCTGGTCGAGCGGAGTGACGTCGCCGACCGTGAGCTTGGGGTTGGAGCCTTCCTCGACGCGCACTCCGCCGCGCACCAGCACAGGCACGGTCAGCCGCAGCTTGTCCGCCAGCCGGCGATAGGCCTCGGGGAAGACCAGGATGTCCACCGCGCCGGTCATGTCCTCCAGCGTGCCCTGCGCGTAGAGGTCGCCCTTGCGGCTCTTCTGCACCCGCAGCCCGGCGATCAGCCCGCCGGCGTAGATCTCGTCCTTGCCGGTGGAGGACTTCATGGCGCCGATCTCCTCCGCGGTGAGGGCGCGGAACTCCTCCAGCTTCTCGCGGTACTGTTCCAGCGGGTGCCCGCTGACGAAGAAGCCCAGGACCTCCTTTTCCGCGGCCAGGCGCTCGCCGCGCTCCCAGTCGGGCACCTCGGGCAGGACGTCGTTGGGCGCTTCCGCCTTCTCTTCTTGGAAGACGCCGAAGAGCCCATGCTGGCCGCTCTCGGCGTCGCGCTGCGCCTTCTGCGCGCGCTCCATGGCCTTGTCGAGGACGGCCATGAGCTGCGCCCGTCCCCCCAGCGGGTCCAGCGCCCCGCTCTTGATCAGCGACTCCAGCACGCGCTTGTTGAGCAGGCGCAGGTCTACCTGCTCGCAGAACTCGAAGAGGGAGCGGAAGCGGCCCAGCTTCTTGCGCGCCGCCAGGATGGAATCGATGGCGGTGTGCCCCACGTTCTTCACCGCCGCCAGCCCGAAGCGCACCGCCTCGCCGTGGGGCGTGAAGAAGGCGTCGCTGACGTTGATATCGGGGGGCTCGACCGGGATCCCCATCTCCCGGCACTCGTTGATGTACTTGACCACGCTGTCGGTGTTGCCCGTCTCCGAGGTCAGCAGCGCCGCCATGAACTCCACGGGATAGTGGGTCTTGAGATACGCGGTATGGTAGGCGAGCAGAGCGTAGGCGGCGGAGTGCGACTTGTTGAAGCCGTAGCCGGCGAACTGCTGCATGAGGTCGAAGATGCGCGCCACCTTGTCGCGGGGAAAGCCGCGCTGCACCGCGCCCTCGACGAAGCGCTGCCGCTGCGCCGCCATCTCCTCCGGGTTCTTCTTGCCCATGGCGCGGCGCAGCAGGTCGGCTTCGCCCAGCGAGTAGCCCGCCAGGCGGTTGGCGATCTGCATGACCTGCTCCTGGTAGACGATGACGCCCAGGGTCTCCTTGAGCAGTTCCTCCAGCTCCGGCAGCTCGTACTCGATGCGCCGGCGCCCGTGCTTGCGCTCGATGAAGTCGTCGATCATGCCGCCCTGGATGGGGCCGGGACGGTAGAGGGCATTGAGGGCGGTGAGTTCGTCGACGGAGGTGGGCTGGTAGCGGCGGAGGACGTCGCGCATGCCGTGCGACTCGAACTGGA